>JAUNVN010000235.1 GCA_030537655.1 Bowdeniella nasicola
ATTCTTCGGTGTAGCGCAGCACCGAGGAGCGGCAGGCGTCGTTAAACGCGCCGATCCCGATGCCGTCTTCACCTTCAATTTCGCTTTTGTCTTCAATGCCGAGGATGCGTTCGGCTTCCAATTCGGCCGGTAGGCCGTGGGTATCCCAGCCGAAGCGTCGCTCGACGCGGTGTCCGCGTTGGGTTTGGTAGCGTCCGACCACGTCTTTGACGTAGCCGGTCAGCAGGTGGCCGTAGTGGGGCAGACCGTTGGCGAAGGGAGGGCCATCGTAAAAGACGAATTCGTTGGCGCCATTCTTGCCGGCGTCGCGTTCGCTAATGGAGCGGTTGAAGGTGCCGTGCTCTTTCCAGTAGGCCAAAATTTCTTCTTCAATGGCCGGTAGGTTCGGTGACGGCGAGACGGCTTGGTCTCGATGTTTGGGGTATACGCCGTGTTTCTTCGCGCTCATCGTTCCTCGATTAACTCCATGGTCTGTTGGGTCTCGAGGACGACAGCTGTTGCCACCGCGGTACCACCTCGGTTTGCCTCCATAGAGAAGGCCACTTCATTGACCGCTGTGACGGGCGGGCCCGTTCGGTTCTACTGGGCAGCTGGCTGCTGTTCTTCCGAAAACTCCCCGGTGATAGCCGGATCATCGTCAAGTGGTTATTGTATAGCACCTGCGGGTGTGCGCGGCAAACTGGCTCGTAACACTTCCATTCACCACCGTCGAGCTTGACGACGTTTTGCGATGTCGTGAACGTTGGTGGCATTCCTGAAAGACCCACGCGCGCATTCACTCATCCGTTCCCGAGGTGCATTTCTAATATTCCCTGGTCATTCAGCTTGCCGTCTTGGTATTGCGAGCCATAGAGATAGGCCATGTAGGGATGGGAGGGGTTTTCCGGGTCAACAATCACCGCAAATAATCTGCCAGCATCCCAAAACGAACCCACAATTAAGGCATCTAAATAGCCGTCACCGTTGATATCGGCATACTCGTTTTCCCCGATGCATCCTTCTGGAGCGTCAATATACGACAACTGCGCGGTCGAGTCCCCATCAACCATGTCGAGCCACAGGCAGGGATCGGGATCGTCTGGAAGCTTATGGATATTCGGTGGGTTGGGTCCGTAAACCTCGTCCTGGCAAAAATCGTCTGCCCGGCTCCCGTGCTCCTGCCTGTAGGCGGACGCGCGTGGAACAGAGCCGTTGCGAATGTCAGATGCTTTGATCGCGTCAGGTGCAACGGCCGGTTTGGTTTCACTCGGGGTCGGCTTGGGTGTCGGTGTTGGGCTGGCAGTAGACGCACTTGTTGCAGCACTGGCCGCTGCGAGCGTCGCTTTTTCTGGCGCGTCGGCAAATGTCTCAGTATTGGCTTTACTGGCCGGTCCCAAACGCAGCACCGTTGGCGCGCGCTCAGCCGTATCGACAAGTGCAGCAAATGTGGCTTCCGCGTCGTCACTGCCTTGTAGCTCGTTCCATGACAGTGGGCTTTCTGCCGCCCAAATATGTTTCGTGCCAAGCGCGACGATACTGGGGTGGTCAAAATATTTCGTCCATACGATATCTCCGGTTTCGATGTCGAAAGCAGTGATCGAATCCACCGGGATCTGGCTGGTGTCGACACTTCCCGCGAGGTGGGCTTCAGTGCGGTTGCCGATGAGGAGATCATCCATCCGGCCAAAAATGAGTGTCGTGTCAAATGCCACCCCGCTCTCACTCACCCACTGGGCACTATCGTTCTGCCAAGTCATCTCTCCGAGCCCATCGACGCTGATCTTTGCCTCCGGTGGCGGGCATTGAAACCCCGCAATTTCACAGACACCGCCTTTTTCTGTGAGCAGCTGTGCCAGTGGCGGCGGGTCAGCAACCGGGGTGTTGGTGTGATGGTCTGGATCCGTAATCTCCCAGCGTGATAAACCGCCGTCAGGATCAGTTGCCAGCAAGATCACCGCCGTGTCGCCTTCGGTGACCTGGGCAAAGACAACCCCTGATTCGTTGCTATAGGTGTCGATCGTGGTAACGCCATATGCGTAGGAGGAGCGCATATTTTGCCACCACCACCAGATCCCTCCCCCACCCACGATCGCAATGATTACGCAAATGCCGACAATCAGAGCGAACCTGTTGGGTTTTGGTG
>JAUNVN010000236.1 GCA_030537655.1 Bowdeniella nasicola
CGAACGATACTGCCGCCGAAGGCAGTCAAGAGCGGATTACCTATGAAAAAATCGCTGAGGTTTATGGTCCGGGGGTTAATGATCCACTGCTGCTGACCATGGGGATCTTACAGTCGCGCGATCCGCTCACCTTGATGGACGATATCGCCGAGCGAGTGCGCGAACAACCCGGAATTTCCGATGTTGAAATGGCCACGCCCAACCGTTCTGCCGATATTGGTGTGGTCGTGGTGATCCCAGAAACCAGCCAATCAGATCCAGCCACTGCAACGCTGGTGAAACATTTACGTGAGCAGGCACCAACGTGGGAAGAAGAATTCGGTGTCCAAGATCTGCGGGTTACCGGACAGACTGCCGCGGGGATTGATATCTCCACACGACTGTCACAAGCGCTTTTGCCCTTTGGCGTCGTTGTTGTTGGGCTATCGCTGATTTTGCTCACGTTGGTCTTCCGCTCGCTATGGGTGCCCCTAAAAGCCACCGCTGGTTACCTCTTTTCAGTCTTGGCGGCCTTTGGCGCAACTGCGATTGTCTTTGAATATGGCTGGTTTAACGACGCGCTCAATATCGGGGTGGTCGGTCCGGTTATCTCCTTCATGCCGGTGATTGTGATGGGAGTGCTTTTCGGATTGGCGATGGATTACGAGGTCTTCCTCGTCACCCGTATGCGTGAAGATTTTGTACACGATGGGGATGCGAAACACGCGGTAAAATCTGGCTTTTCCGCTTCGGCTCGCGTCGTGACGGCCGCTGCGCTGATCATGATCTCTGTCTTCATGTTCTTCATTCCCGAAGGCAGCTTTTATGTTCAGCCGATCGCCCTCGGTCTCGCGGTGGGGGTAGCCGTTGACGCATTTTTGGTACGGATGACTCTCGTCCCCGCGGTGATGACTCTGTTGGGACGGCGCGCATGGGCATTGCCATCCTGGTTTGCCTCGCGGTTGCCGCACCTAGATATCGAGGGTGAAGCGATGGCAAAGCGCGCGGCGCACCACCGGTGGGAAGACACCCATGGCCGAATGGCGATCCGCGCGCAACATATTAGCCTTGCCGATCGGGCGGGTACGCTCTATAGCGATACCTCAATGGAAATACCAGCTGGCTGTCATGCGTTGGTATGTGTTCCCGATGCGCTCACCCGCCGAGCCCTGGCCGCGACTCTGGCTGGCCGCACCCTGCCCGATCATGGGGAGTTGATCATTACCGATCATGTCTTCCCAGCTGAAGCCGGTGCTGTTCGCCGCAATGCAACGCTATTGATTGATGTGCCCCCGGCGAGGCAGCTAGAAAAAATCTCAAGTCAATTACTCATTATCGATGCCGGTCCAGGAGCTGATATGCAGCGGCTGGAACGCGCGAAACTCTCAGATGCCCTTACCGTTGTGGTCTTCACCCACCAGCCGGTGAGCGTTGCGGGATTGCGCGAAATTGACATCACCACAAACGTGGAGGTTCAGGTATGAAACGTCGTACCCTCACAGCACTCATTGCCGCGCTCATACTACCGCTGTTTGCTGCAGCTGTTGCCCTCGGAGCGGTTTCTGATCGTCCAGATAATCTCAATCAGGTGCCCGCTGCGATCGTTAACCTTGATGAGGGCGTCACCATGGAGGTTGATGGTGAGCAACAGGAAGTTCCCTTCGGACGTCTGATTGCCGCCGAGCTCATAGCCCCCACCGATACGCAGGCACAGGCCGATACGTTGCAGTGGGAGCTGGTCGGCGAAAGTCACGCCCAAGAGGGCCTTGATGATGGCAGCTATTATGCGGTGATTACCATCCCTGCGAACTTTTCCAAGCAGCTGGCCACCATCGGTACTGAGAATGCCGAACAGGCAACTATTACCGTGCAATCAAACGAGGCATCCAGCCAGGTGATGGGCCGCGTGTCGAAAGCGATCGCACGCGCAGTTGCCGCCCAGGTTGGAGAAGAGCTTACCAACCAGATGCTCGACCAGATCTATCTGGGCTTCGAACAGGTTGCTACCGGACTTGATGAAGCAGCCGATGGGGCTGGCCAGCTTCGAGACGGTGCCGGAGCACTGGCCGAAGGTACCGACCAGGCCGCAGCTGGTGCCAACCAACTCGCGGCGAATTTGCCGCGGCTGGCC
>JAUNVN010000237.1 GCA_030537655.1 Bowdeniella nasicola
ACTCGTGGGCTTTCCTTCGGCTGGCAAATCATCACTGATCGCGGCGATGAGTGCCGCCCGTCCGAAGATTGCCGACTACCCCTTCACAACTCTCATCCCCAACCTGGGGGTCGTAACGGCTGGGGAGAGTCGCTACACCATGGCTGATGTTCCCGGGTTAATTCCCGGTGCAGCTGAAGGCCGGGGTCTCGGATTGGAGTTCTTGCGTCATATTGAACGCTGCGCAGTCATCGTCCACGTCCTTGACTGCGCCACGTTGGAACCAAATCGGGACCCGATTAGTGACCTGGACGCGATTGAAACCGAGTTATCGCACTACGCGCCCCAAGTCGATGCCGGACGTGTCCCCTTAATGGAGCGCCCGCGCGTTGTTGTTCTCAATAAAGTTGATGTCCCCGAAGCGGAAGAACTCGCAGAGCTGGTTACTCCGCTGTTGAAAGAGCGCGGTCTTCCGGTCTTTTGTGTGTCCGCCGTTGCTCACACAGGGTTGCGGCAGCTGAGCTTTTATCTTGCAAACCTCGTAAACGAACACCGCGAAGCTGAACCGGAAGACGAACAGCCCGCCGTCGTATTACGTCCGCAAGCACGCCCCAAATTTGCCCAATCTTTCACGATTACCCACCATCAGCGCGGGAGCGGACCGCTGTTCCAAATCACCGGGGACAAACCCGAACGGTGGGTGAAACAAACCGACTTCACTAATGACGAGGCGATCGGCTTTCTCGCAGATCGGCTTGCCTCGCTGGGAGTGGAAGATGGTCTTATGAAAGCGGGAGCCCGCCCGGGGGACGATATTGTCATCGGCTCGATGGAAAATGGTGTCATCTTTGACTGGCACCCCTCGCTGACCACCGGACCGGAACTCCTCGGGGCGCGCGGTTCTGACAGTCGCCTCGATGATAATCGCCGTCGCACTACCAAAGAACGTCGCCGTGAATATCGCGAGAGGATGGACGCCAAGTCCGCCGCCCGCGAAGAGCTCTGGACCGAACGAGAAGCTGGTATTTGGACCGATCCCGACAGCGATTTCGAGTAGTGGTCCCATTCCTAGGCGTGTAGGTCTGAGCTGAGGGAGCGTAAGACTGACGACCCGCACTACTCGAATACCCAGTTATCACCCTCGAGCGTGAAACCGACATGCGCACGGCCTACCATCGGTTCGAGACCGATCAGAGCTGATAGGGACACTACGCCCTTCGGGCGTGGAGTCACTGTTGGGTAATGTGCTCGTGATCGTCATTGAGGGAAATCCAGGAACTTTCTAGTGCGGCGAGTTGTACCGCGTGGCATTCGCCGGCAGGACCATTCACCATCACATCTCGATTGCTCGTGCCCGAGTTGTAAACAAAGAGCCGATTGGCGTGAGGGTAGGAGGCAACTTCAACATCGGGATGGCTTGTCGTCCACACCTCGGCGAGGTCATCCATCGCGCCGGTTGCAGCCCAAATAATCGCGCGGTGTAATGTTCGTGCATTCGTGGTCGAGTAGGGCAATCCTGCAAAGTAGACCGCATGGCCGGCACCATAGTGATTCGCGGCAATATCGACACTGCCGTGATGATCCCGTACGACCGTGGCGGTGGTGGGATAGATTTCGCCAACGCGCTCACCAGCGTCAAAGTCCTCGCCGAGGTCAGCAGCGATATCGTGGTCTAGCTCGTAGGTGGGGTAGCGGTTTGTGGATAGCGACCAGCCAATTTCACGGTCGACACCCAGAACATCAGCCAACTGGAAGTAGGTGCCGCTTTCGACTCCACCTTCCCGCAGATAAGCACTCGGTTCACCCACGCCGATGAATCCGCCTCCACGGGCGACAAATGCACGTATCGCTGCGACCAAATGTGGATTATTCCAGGCGCTCCCCCCTGAAAATGCTGTATTGGCGGTTCCGGCGTTAATAAGCACCGCAATATCGTCATCAATACCGGCGAGCACATCGTCAAATGAGAGGAATCGTACGTTAAACGGTAGGCCCGCCAGCGCCTCAATCACACCGAGGTAGCTGTAGATATGCTTGTACCATTTCGCATGCGCCACCATGTGGGTTTGCCAGGTGCGTAGGGCCCCCCACGCATTGATAATCCCAACGACATGTCGTGAGTTTT
>JAUNVN010000238.1 GCA_030537655.1 Bowdeniella nasicola
TCACTTCTGACGTGTGGCCATAAAGGTCGGTAATCGATTGGCGTAATCGGCGAGCAGCAATCCCGGTGTCGAGCTCGGCTTCGACAACGATATTGCCGGAAATGAGGTGCAATCCGCCGGCAAAGCGAATTGTTGCCGCAATTTCGGCCTTCCGATCAGCCACCGCATCGTCGTTGACGGCGGCAAGTTCTTGTTTTACGTCACTGGTGAGCGACATCCAGCTCCCCTACTGTTGCTTCTGATAACGCACATCGCCGAGTGACCCTTCTACGGCGTCGCGAATTGCGCCCGCCAGGCGCAATGGATCATGAATATCGGCAGCTTGGGCCGATCGTACCTGGCGGAATAACACGGTGGCATTCATGCGTTCAGCGGCCTGTACTAACCGCTGAGGGTCCGCCACGGCGAGAGGGTCGGCAATAACCACATCACACTGTAGCTCAGGGTCGTGGTCCTGCAACACTTGCAAATGGTCCGCCGGTGTGAGGTTTGCGGTCTCACTTGCTTGTTGCGACAGGTTCATCACAATAATGCGCTGTGCTCGAGAGGAACGGATCGCCTTGGCTAATTGCGGTACCAACAGATGCGGAAGTACCGAGGTATACCACGATCCGGGGCCCAGCACGATCAGGTCAGCGCGGTGGATTGCGTCGAGGACTTCGGGATGAATTGGCGGATTGGGAGGCAGTAAGTGCACATTGGTGAGCTCTCCGGGTGCTTCGGCCACCCGCACCTGGCCGCGCACAGTGCGCGTTTCGTCGCCATTTTTTACATCGGCTTCAATGACCAGTGGGATAGCCGCCATTGGCAGGACCCGGCCGCCGGTGCGCAGGAGCTGGCCCACCATATCTAATCCGGCAATTTCATCACCAAGGTAGTCCCACAGCGCTGCAATCAGCAGGTTTCCCAGGGCGTGTCCTCCCAGTGGCCCATCGGAGGTGAAGCGGTGCTGTAGGACTTCGCGCCAGGCGCGTGAGGCTGAGGTTCCCTCACACAGTGCCACCAGTGCCATCCGTAAATCGCCGGGTGGCAAAATATCGAATTCTTCGCGTAGTCGCCCTGAGCTGCCCCCGTCATCAGCGACGGTGACCACCGCGGTAATGTGGTCACTTAACAGGCGCAACGCCCGCAGGGTCGCCGACAAGCCGTGGCCGCCACCAAGAGCGACCGTATGTAGTGTGTCCATGGTGCGGTCCTATTCCAACCCCACATCACGGTGGGTGGTGCGTACGGAGAAATCACGTTCACGTAATTGCCGAGAAATCTCTTCCGCCATTGCGACGCTGCGATGTTTACCACCGGTACAGCCCACCGCGATGGTGACATAAGGCTTCAGTTCTTTGACATAGTCACCCAGAATCGGGGCGAGGGTATTGACATAGTTGTCGGCAAATTCACGCGCGTGCGGCAAGTTGAGAACGTAGTCCTTCACCGGTTCATCGCGCCCGGTGAGGTGGCGCAGTTCGGTAACCCAATAGGGGTTGGATAAAAAGCGCATATCAACCAGGTGGTCGGCATCGAGTGGCAACCCGTGTTTAAATCCGAAGGACATCACCGTGATGTGCAATGGATCTTCGGCATCGTCAGTTGCCACGAGCTCGCGCATCTTTCGTGCGAGATCATGCACGGACAGCTGCGAGGTGTCCACAACCACGTCGGCGCGGTTGCGCATCTGTTCGAGCAGGGCACGCTCCTCGGTGATCCCGTCCATAATCCGCCCATCGCCTTGCAGCGGGTGAGGGCGGCGTACCGTTTCGAAGCGGCGCACTAATTCACGATCGGAGGCATCTAAGAAGACGATCCGATAGGTAATGTGATTACGACCGAGCTCTTCGAGCACACTGACCAGTTCTCGAAAGAAGGCACGCGAGCGCACATCCACGACCGCTGCGAGCCGGTGGATGCCATCACTGGTGGACATCATTGTCGCCAATGGAATGAGCATCCTGGGGGGAAGATTGTCAATGACATACCAGTCAAGGTCTTCCAACGCTGCTGCTGCGCGGGTACGTCCAGCACCGGACATCCCCGAAATAATCAACAGTTCATGGCG
>JAUNVN010000239.1 GCA_030537655.1 Bowdeniella nasicola
GGGTTTTCCTTGTGATGGTTCGATAATAGTGCGAAGCTTAAAGCCTAGAGACACTGAAGTTGAGCCGGGTGCCCAATGGCGCCCGGCTCGAACCGGATTAGGAGTTGCAATGGACTGGCGTCATCGGGCACGTTGCCTTAGCGAAGATCCTGAACTCTTTTTTCCCATTGGAAACACCGGGCCAGCACTGATTCAGATTGAGCAGGCCAAGGCTGTGTGTCGCCAGTGCGAAGTAATCGATACCTGCCTGAAATGGGCGATTGATAATAGTCAGGACTCTGGCGTGTGGGGCGGCATGAGCGAGGAAGAACGCCGTGCGCTCAAGCGCCGGACAGCCCGCGCACGCCGCGCGAGCTAAAGGTTAACCTCCCGGGGGCCCACCATTTGGTTGGGCCCCTTCGTTATTTCCGCCCCGTGGATAATCCGGGTGGCGGATATTATTTCGGTCGACATAATTCAGCATGAATGACCACTTCTGTACCACCTTCAACGCGATCATTCCACGTTATTGCCCCGCGTAATTCCCCCTGCACTAATGTGCGCACAATTTGCGTTCCTAATCCGCTTCCCGGGCCGCGACTCCCCAGCCCACTTCCGCCATCACGCACTTTCACACTCAAGTGGCAGTCATCACGTGTTGCAATAATATCGATATTGCCGCCATGTCCCCCATAGCCGTGTTCAACCGCGTTGGACACCAATTCGGTCAGCACCACTGACAGGCTTGTTGCCACTTCGGCAGCCACCAACCCAAAGGAGCCAATTACGCGGGTTTGCACCGGTTCGGTGGGGCTGGCAAGCTCAGCAGCCAAGCGAACCACCCGCAAGAATACGTCATCAAAATCGACCGTTTCGTCCAGGGTGTGTGACAGCGTTTCGTGTACGAGCGCAATCGTGCTCACCCGGCGCATGGCTTCATCGAGGGCCGCTTTTGTTTCCGGTGAGGACGAGCGTCGCGCTTGTAGACGCAATAGTGCCGCAACGGTTTGTAAATTATTTTTTACCCGATGGTGGATTTCCCGAATCGTTGCGTCTTTGGTCATCAATTCACGTTCTTGGCGGCGGACTTCAGAGACGTCACGGGCCAAAATAATTGCCCCCAGGCGCTCACCGTATTCAGTAATTGGTTGGCCGCGCAGGGTCAGCGACGCCCCGGGACTTTCCACTTCGGTCAGCCATGCGGCCTTCCCCATGAGCACCACGGCCAGATTTTCATCCACCGGTGAGTTCGGTGCGAGTACTTCGGTGACCGCTTCGGCGAGCAGCCGGCCGGTAATATTGCCTTTGACTCCCAGGCGATGAAAACACGACATCGCATTGGGCGACGCATATTTCACACGGCCGTGCATATCTAAACGAACCATCCCATCGCCCACCCGCGGAGTACCGCGCGAATAGGTTGGCACCGTCGTGGCGGGAAATTCCCCGCGAGCGATCATTTCACACAGTTCGTCAGCCGCTTCACAATAGTGACGTTCCAGGCGTGTTTGGGTATAGGCGGTCCCCAGGTTCGCTTCGCGGGCAATCACGGCAATGGCACGACCGTCGGCAACCACCGGCACGAGGTCTTCTCTCACGGCATATGAGCCCGTCCAGCGCGGTTCTGCATCGCGGTAGATTTTCGCCAACGCCATTGTGCGTTCCAAGAGGCCGCGCCGCCCTTCGGGAAGGCGATGGTCGACCACATCTTCGTGATGCACCGTCGTTCCGGTTGCCGGACGCGCGTGTGCCACGGCGGTAAACCCTTCGGTATCTGGTACCCACAGCACCAGGTCCGCGAAGGCAAGGTCAGCGATGATTTGCCAGTCCCCAACTAGCAGGTGAAGCCATTCGCGCTCCCTGTCGCTTAACGCGCCAGTTCCGCGTAGCAGTTCGTGAAGGTTTGACACCCTTCCACCCTAATAGCACCGTGGCGGTTTTGACACGAATCTCTCACCGTGGGGGTGCAACCGGTACGCTGTGGACAGGGAAGGACGAGCTATGCATTTTTCAACATCGGTGTGCTATCCGGCCAGTGCCACACGTGTCGCCCAGCTGTGGCGTGATGCCAAC
>JAUNVN010000240.1:0-1354 GCA_030537655.1 Bowdeniella nasicola
ACTTTCTGCGCGATCGCCATCACCTGTTCCTGGTAGACAATCAGCCCATAGGTCGTGCCGAGGATCTCTTCTAACGGTTCGGCAAGCGATGGATGAATTGGCTCAATTTTTTGCATCCCGTTTTTACGCAGCGCATAGTTTTTATGCGAATTCGCTCCCATCGGACCTGGGCGGTAAAGGGCACCGACAGCGGAGATATCTTCGAAGTGGTCCGGTCGCATCATCCGCAACAATTCGCGCATCCCATCGGAGTCGAGTTGGAATACCCCAAGGGTGTCCGCTCGGGACAGCAGCTCATAGGTGGCACGATCATCGAGCGGTACGGCCTCTAAGTCGAGTGGTTCATGGCCGTTTTTCGCGATATTTTCCAGCGTGTCGGTAATGATGGTCAGGTTACGGAGCCCGAGAAAATCCATCTTCAACAAGCCGAGATTTTCACAGGTCGGATAGTCAAATTGAGTCAGGATCACGCCATCTGCGGGACGTTTCATCAGTGGGATTACATCGATGAGCGGATGCGAGGACATGATCACAGCGCAGGCGTGCACACCCCAGTGGCGGGTGATTCCTTCCAGTCCCCCGGCCAGTTCTACAACCCGCTTGACATCCGGATCACTGGCGTGCATTTCACGAAATTCGGCAGCCTCGGCATGGCGGGGATGATTGGGATCAAAAATCCCGTTGATGGGAATATCTTTCCCCATCACCGATGGTGGTAGCGCCTTGGTGATCTTGTCACCGACCGCATAGGGATAGCCGAGCACCCTGGCGGAGTCTTTAAGGGCAACCTTGGTTTTCATCACCCCGTAGGTGACAACTTGGGAGACGCGATCTCGCCCATATTTTTCGTTGATATATTCGATCACTTCACCGCGCCGACGTTCGTCAAAGTCGACATCAAAGTCCGGCATCGACACCCGATCGGGGTTGAGGAAGCGTTCGAAGAGTAAACCGTGTTTAATCGGATCTAAATCGGTAATTTGCAGCGCATAAGCCACCATTGACCCCGCACCGGAGCCGCGACCAGGGCCAACGCGGATCCCCTGATTTTTCGCCCAGCGGATGAAGTCGGACACCACCAGGAAGTAGCCGGGAAATCCCATTTGGGTGATGACATCAACTTCGTAGTTGGCCCTCTCACGCACGTGGGCAGGAACCTGGTTACCAAAGCGATATTGGAGCCCTTTTTCGACTTCTTTTACAAACCAGGACTCTTCGCTTTCCCCGGCCGGTACGGGAAAGCGGGGCATGTAGCTCGCCCCCTCGGCAGTGGTGGTGAAATGGACGTCACACTGTTCTGCCACCAGCAGAGTATTATCTGCCGCTTCGGGAAATTCTGGCCACAGTCCCCGCA
>JAUNVN010000240.1:1364-2037 GCA_030537655.1 Bowdeniella nasicola
CCGCATTTCTGCAGCGGAGCGGATATAGAAGGTGTCGGAATCGAATTTGAAGCGATCCGGATCATCGAGAGTGGAGTTCGATTGCAAGCACAGCAACGCCGAGTGCGGCACCGCATCTTCGGGTTTGACGTAGTGCGAATCATTGGTCGCAATCAGCGGAGCGTTGAGCGTCTTTGCGATTTGTAACAGATCATTACGTACCCGCCGTTCAATTTCTAACCCATGGTCCATCAGCTCGACATAGAAATTTTCTTTCCCGAAAATATCTTGGAAGTCGGCCGCGGCGCGCAGTGCCTCGTCGTATTGACCAAGACGCAGCCGGGTTTGAACTTCCCCCGAGGGGCACCCGGCCGTACCGATCAGCCCGTGCGCATAGGTTTCTAACAGGTCGCGATCCATCCGCGGCCATTTTCCGTATTGTCCTTCAATAGAGGCAAGCGATGCCATCCGAAAGAGGTTGTGCATTCCCTCGGTGGTACGTGCCAGCAACGTCATATGGGTGTAGGCACCGCGAGCAGAAACGTCATCACCGGCTCGTCGTTGGGCTTCAGTCCCCCACTGCACGCGAGTGTGATCTTTCCGGGAGGTCCCCGGGGTGAGATAGGCCTCCACCCCAATAATCGGTTTTATTCCCCGTTTACGGGCCTTTTCCCAAAACTCATAGGCACCAAAG
>JAUNVN010000019.1 GCA_030537655.1 Bowdeniella nasicola
AGCTCGGATGCGTCGACGCACCGCCACCGCGAGCGATCCCCTCGCTGATCCGGCGCTCACGGTTGACGCGGATTAATCTGCCGGGGTATCGCCTCGCGGTGCCGGCCGACTATTGCAGAGCCTCATTGACCACCCGGTAGGCGATCTGAGAGGAAAACCCCTTCCGTCCCAGCAATCCAAACAGACGCCGAAGTTGGACTTCGCGTCTCGCGTTTGCCGTTGAGGGTTGACGCAGTTTTTTCGCTACCACTGCGCGCGCCGCGGCGAGTTCATCGGCTTCACTTACCTGTGCTAATGCCGGACCGATATCGGCTTCACGAATCCCTTTGCGCTGCAGTTCCACACGTAGCGCACGTTTGGCGAGTTGGCGTTCGCGGTGGCGGGTACGAACCAGCATCGCCGCATATTCACTGTCGTCAACCAGTCCCACTTCTTCGAAGCGGTCTAAGACTCGGGCGGCAATCTCGGCGGGAATATCCTTTCGGGCTGCCAGTGCGACTAACTGGGCGCGTGAGGCCGGAGCGCGGTCCAAGCGGCGCAGGATGATACTGCGGGCACGCATCTCATCATCGGCCTCAGTTTGTCCATCGTCGCCCTCACGCTCACGCGGGCCGTCCATTACAACCCTGCGGGGACGTTCTCGGCTGCAGCTTCGCTCTCCTCATCGACAACAATGCCGAGTTCGGTAAGAATTTTCTGTTCGATCTCGTCAGCTAGTTCGCGGTTATCTTTCAAAAACCGACGCACATTTTCTTTACCTTGCCCAAGCTGGTCGCCATCGTAGGTAAACCACGATCCAGATTTGCGGATGATCCCGTGATCCACCCCCAGATCAATAAGGCTGCCCTCGCGCGAAATGCCTTGGCCGTAGAGAATGTCAAATTCCGCCTGTTTAAAGGGCGGAGCCATCTTGTTTTTCACAACCTTCACGCGAGTACGGTTGCCGACCGGTTCGCTGCCTTCTTTTAGGGTTTCAATCCGACGCACGTCCAAACGAACGGAAGAATAGAATTTCAGTGCCTTACCGCCGGTGGTGGTTTCAGGCGATCCGAAGAAGACTCCAATTTTTTCACGCAACTGGTTAATGAAGATTGCGGTCGTACCCGATGCGGAGAGCGCACCGGTGATTTTCCGTAACGCCTGGCTCATCAAACGAGCTTGCAGCCCGACGTGGGAATCCCCCATTTCGCCTTCGATTTCCGCTTTAGGTACCAGCGCTGCAACCGAGTCGACCACGATAATGTCCAAGGCACCTGAACGGATCAGCATATCGGCGATCTCCAGGGCCTGTTCACCGGTGTCTGGTTGGGAGACCAGCAGCGCATCGGTATCAACGCCGAGCCGTTTCGCATATTCGGGATCGAGAGCGTGTTCCGCATCAATGAAGGCAGCCACTCCCCCTTCGGCTTGCGCGGAGGCTACCGCGTGGAGTGCAACGGTTGTTTTCCCCGATGATTCCGGGCCGTAAATTTCGATGACTCGACCGCGTGGCAGTCCGCCAACACCAAGTGCGACATCAAGAGCTACCGAGCCGGTGGGGATCACCGAAACCGGGGGGCGGTTTTCATCGCCCAGGCGCATCACTGAGCCTTTGCCAAAGTTCTTATCGATTTGCGCCAAAGCCACTTCTAGGGCTTTGGAGCGATCATTTCCGGCACGGGTCGCTTTTTTAACCGCCACGTTGGCTCCTTTTCATCTCGCGGCTCTCCGCCGCTCCAGTATCGATCTGGTCTTATTCGCTCAAACCCTCTCCGAATTCAAGCGCACCTCTACGCTATGTCCGACCACCGACAAAAACCCTGGCGCGGCACTGCCAACACCAGCGAGGTGCTGTATCAAGCTTAAGATGATGGGGGGAAATATCCGTTAGGTGCGGCGCGTGTCGGACGATCGGCGCCAGTGGTAACGGTGATGGAAGCGCACTGTATCGTCAGCATCCATCTCATCGCAAAATGCCTGCCAGGCAGTATCGTGGTCGATTCCGGCATCCAGAGCAGCAAGGAGGGTCATCCCTTCGAGTTGCTGCAGGCACAGATCGTTGGCGAGTGCATCGCCGTATTGGCTGCCGTAACTATCGTGCAGGGCCGCAATGATCTCCGAGCGGCGCATCGTTAGCCAATCGGAAGTGGATCCATGAGATGCGGCGGGACCGTATCGGGAACAACAACACTGGCGGTTTGCTCCAGAGAGTACACCCGCAAGGTGACATCTTTGAGAAATAGTGACAGCGGAATCCCCAGTGCCTGGCAGATCGCACCGAGCAGTTCACTTGACGGTTCTTTTTGTCCCCGCTCAATTTCGGATAGATAGCCCAGGGAGACTTGTGCCTGGGTTGAGACCTCACGCAACGTCCGGTGCTGGTCTTGGCGGATTTCCCGCAGGACCTGACCAATCACCTCACGTAGGACAACATCACGACTGCTGCGGGTAGGCAGAGCGAGGCGTGGCCGGGCGGTCTGACGCGGGGCATTAGCGGGGTGAGTCGTATTTTTCATCATCACTATCAATAACACATTGTGGAGCGGTTTTGTTCCCCGAGTGTTGAAAGTAATGCTAAAGCCTGGAGGGTCGCGGCGGTTCTCACCGCTGCGCGATCTCCACTCAGCTGCAGCTCCCGGGTGGTGACGTGACCGTCAAGCAGGGCCGCAATCACCACGGTTCCCGCGGGTTTTCCCCAGGCGGGTCCCGGTCCAGCGACACCGGTCGTTGCCAGTGCGGCGTCGGCGCTGAGGAGTTGGGCGA
Source organism: Bowdeniella nasicola (assembly GCA_030537655.1). GTDB lineage: Bacteria > Actinomycetota > Actinomycetes > Actinomycetales > Actinomycetaceae > Bowdeniella > Bowdeniella nasicola_B. The sequence goes on from JAUNVN010000019.1 coordinate 2,743, forward strand.
TACCGCGTGCCATCTGTTCAGCAACCGGGATTGATACCGGAGTGTGGACACTAATGAGGGAGGTGGGGACCTGAAGCACCGAGGTTTTCACTTCGGTGGCATAGCTGACCACTGCACCGCGGTAGATGGCTGAGACTCCTGGCACATTGGCAATAGCTGCGCTGACCATACCGGCAGTGAGGGATTCGGCGACCGCCAGGCTCCGATTTCCCAGTGCGGCAACTAGACGCTGAGCCGATGCGGTGAACTGGACGTAGGGGTCAGCGTTGATCATTGCGGGCAACCTTGACGGCCTGGAGACAATAGTCCAGGCCGGTTACGACAGTGACAACAAGCGCGGCCATCATAATCCACCAGCCGATAGCTTCGGCCACATGCGCGGTGCTGGAGCTCACGAGTCCAGCCCAGGGAATAAGTAACATGAACACGCCCAGCATTTGCAGCACAGTTTTGAGTTTCCCGCCTTTGGAAGCGGCGATCACTTCTTTGCGGATCATCACAAACCGCAGTGCCGTAATTCCCAGTTCACGCACAATAATGACAATTGTGACCCACCACGGCAGCAGACCGGCCGCAGAGACCAGGATCATCGCCGACAGGACAAGTGCTTTATCCGCAATCGGATCAGCGATCTTTCCAAAGTTCGTCACCAAGCGGTGGCGGCGAGCAAGATAACCATCGAGTTGATCTGTGGCACCGGCAATGAAAAAAATAATGGTCGCAGCAACTTGGTAACCAACACTGCCGTGCAGGTAGCACCAAATGAAGATCGGCACGAGAATTATCCGGCCGATCGTCAAGACGTTGGCGATATTAAACAGTGGAGCGTTTGGGTTCACCACTGCGGATCACCTGCCGAGTCATCCTGGCTGTCATCTGCCGGGGCTTCCTCGCCGCGAAGCATCGCCAAAACTGCGGGCAGCTCTTCGGGAGCCACGAGGACATCTCTCGCCTTGGAGCCTTCCGATGGTCCCACCACTTCACGTGATTCGAGCAGGTCCATTAACCGACCTGCTTTGGCAAAGCCGACACGTAATTTCCGTTGCAGCATCGAAGTCGACCCGAATGAGGAGGATACGACCAGTTCGGCTGCCTGCAACAGCAGGTCGAGATCGTCACCGATATCTTCATCAATTTGTTTTTTCTTTGGTGTTTCGATCACATCGGGACGATAAACCGGCTGCATTTGGGCTTTAACGTGGGTGACCACCCGGCGAATCTCGCTTTCTCCCACCCAGGCTCCCTGGACCCGCATCGGTTTTGCTTTTCCTGATGGATGGAAGAGCGCATCACCTTGGCCGATCAGCTTCTCAGCTCCCGGCGCATCCAAAATCACCCGGGAATCGGCCAGTGACGAGGTCGCAAATGCGAGACGGGAGGGCACGTTTGCTTTGATCAGACCGGTCACCACATCAACCGAAGGCCGCTGGGTGGCCAGAACCAGGTGGATTCCCGCAGCTCGGGCCAACTGGGTGATGCGTTGAATGGAAGCTTCCACATCACGGGCAGCCACCATCATCAAGTCCGCAAGCTCATCGACGATCACGAGGAGATAGGGGTATGGAGTAATGTCTCGCTCCGATCCTGGTGGCGGGGTAACTCTCCCCTGCCGGACCGCCTCGTTGAATTCGTCAATATGCTTAAAGCCGAACTGTTCGAGGGAGTCGTAGCGCATGTCCATTTCCCGCACCACCCATTCCAGTGCCTCAGCGGCTTTTTTCGGGTTGGTGATAATCGGGGTAATCAGATGCGGGATCCCCTGATAAATTGTGAGTTCAACACGCTTGGGATCAACGAGCACCATCCGCACTTCTTCGGGAGTTGCGCGCATCATGATTGAGGTAATCATCGAATTAATAAGGGAGGATTTCCCCGAACCTGTCGCGCCGGCCACGAGCAGATGCGGCATTTTCGCCAGGTTGGCTACCACGTAGCCACCTTCGACATCTTTGCCGATCCCAACCATCAGCGGATGGTGATGTTTGCGGGCCTTCGCCGAACGCAACACATCCCCGAGCGCGACCGTTTCTCGATCATCGTTGGGGATCTCAATTCCAATCGCACTTTTGCCCGGGATCGGTGACAAGATCCGCACATCAGGGCTCGCCACCGCGTAGGCGATATCTTTATTCAGCCGCGTCACCCGATCTACTTTTGTACCGGTTCCCAATTCGACTTCGTAGCGAGTAACGGTCGGGCCGCGTGAAAAACCGGTGACTTTCGCATCAATGCCAAACTCGTGGAATACCTGAGTTAGGCGCTCGACAACCCGGTCGTTAACCGCAGAGCGGACCTTGTGGGGTGCACCTTTAACGAGCATGTCATCAGTTGGTAGCTCGTAGATGACATCGGAACCAAGCTGGAGCTGTTCGGCGCGTTTCGGCAGTGGCTTGGGTTTGGGAGCCGTGAGCGCCTTATTCGGCTTTGTTTCCTCCCGGTGTTGGTCAGCCGGCAGGATCTCGGTGTCCGAATCATCCATGGATGCTTCGGCTGCTTCATGATCGAACAGTTCAGGTTCCCCGCTGACCGGAAGGATATCGGTCGCCTTACTACGGTGCTCCGGAGTGGACTCTTCGGGTGCAATCGGGGTGCGGAAGGGTTCATCACCGTCATATTCGACCGTCTGGTCAAGTTCACGCTGGGCCTTCCATTTCCGTGCGCGTGCTTTGAGCGCACCGGTCACCCCACCCGAATTATCCTTGCGCGCTGCGGCGCGGCGCGCTATGAGTTGTTGAGCGACTTGGGAAGGCGAGGTACCCACCAGGAGGAATATCGCAAGAATCATCCCAATGGCGAGGATGATCGCTGCCGGCCAGTTGGTGAAGAGGAAGGCGAGCGGGTCACCAAATAGCCACCCCACAATCCCGCCGGCACTCTCAATGCCGAGAAAGTCGGTCATTAATCTGGGCCGATTATGACTGATATGGATGATCCCACCAAGGCAGCCAGTCAGCAAAATGAAGGCAATAACAACCCGACTATTGGCTAGTGCCGTCTTGGGCGAAACGATCAGCCTCACGGCAACAACCATACATATGACGGGAATCACAACCGAGAGGATCCCCAGCAGGCCGGCAGCGCCATGATGGATCGCAGCGCCGGCAGCACCGGAGAGGTGGAACCATTCCCGAGAGGCCACCACGATTGCGATAATCACGAGCGTTACCGCCCATCCATCATGACGGACGGAGACTTTTTGGGGGGAAGATTTCTTATTCGCAGCTGGCATGGTAGCTCACAGATTACCGCGTTACGCGGTTAGAGTTCACCTCTGGTAAGGAAGGCATCAATTTCGGTACGCGTCGGACAGGTCGCCGGCCCGCGGCGCGTGCATGCAATCGCTGCGGCCGCATTGGCTCGTCGAACGGCCGCCTCGATATCCTGTCCCTCCATGAGGGTGGCGGCAACAACTCCGGTGTGTGCATCACCCGATCCAGTCGTATCAATCACATCGATTGGGAATGCCGGAATACGCGTGGGAACTGCTCCGCTCGCGGTTTGCACCCAGCAGCCTTCGGCCCCGGCACGTACCAGTGCTTGAGCATCATCGCGGATCAGCGAACGCAACGCCGCAAACCGTTCGGACACGCCAGTCAGTTCTTGCACCAGACCGGCTTCACGGCGGTTTAGTGAAACCAGATCACACCGTGAGAGCACAGCAGTGAGGTTTCGGTAGTTAATTTCATCCACAATCGGACCGGTATCAACGATCAACGTGACACCCTCGGGAAGATTTGCCGCAAAGTCGGTGACAACCGGACCACTGGTGGGATAGGCGAGGTCATATCCCGAAACATAGACCCAGTCACCGCGGCGAATATCAATCTGGTCGAATTCATCATGTGAGGGTTCTGCCTCCACTCCCAAGGTGGTGATGAATGTGCGTTCCCCATCGGGTTCACGCAAGGTTAAACACAAACCGGTATCACCTACGAGCGTTTCACCAATGTGGATGATGCCTTCGGATTCGAGTTCGTAACGCACCTGGGCGCTATTCGAACCCGTCCCAAGCACAGAGGCTAGGTGGGTTTCAATCCCTTGCCGCGCGACCGCGGAGACAACGTTAAAGCCACCTCCCACCACCGCGCCTGCTGAGTGGGCAATCACATCACCGCCGCGCGTGGGAAAGTGCGGCACGTTCATCGGCAGGTCAAGCACACACGAACCGGTAGAGATGAATCGCGGTTTATTCATGAGGAACCACCACGGGGATAATCATTGGACGCCGGCGCAATCGCTTCGAGGCGTATTGCCCAATGACCCGGCGCATCACTTGCTGCAGGGCGTAGGGATCGTCTTTACCCGAGTCGAGTGCATCGGCCAGCGCATCGTATACCTGTGGGGTGATCTTTTCGAACACCCGGTCGTCTTCGGCAATACCGCGCGCTTGCAAGTGCGGTCCCGCAACGATTTCACGCTCGCGCAAGTTCACGACCGCAAAGGCGGAAACGAAGCCTTCTTCACCTAAGATCCGGCGATCTTTGAGTTCCATTTCGGTGATTTCACCAACGGAAGACCCATCAACGAAGACCAGTTCACACGGAATCTGCCCGGCGATCGTCACCTTGCCATTATGCAGGTCGAGGACGTGGCCGTTATCGCAAACAAAAATATTCTCCCGGCGAATCCCGGTACTTGCTGCCAGTGCCGCATTGGCAACCAAATGGCGGATCTCACCGTGGATGGGCAGCACGTTTGCCGGTTGCACAATGTTGTAGCAATACAGCAGTTCACCGGCCGAGGCGTGTCCGGAAACGTGAACCCGTGCGGTCCCCTGGTGCACCACCGCGGCGCCACGCGCCATCAGGCCATTAATCACACGGAAAATTGAGTTTTCATTGCCTGGAATCAGCGAGGAAGCAAAGATCACGGTGTCGCCTTCACCGATCCCAATTTTATGGGTGCCTTTCGCCATGCGCGCCAGCGCTGCCATCGGTTCGCCCTGAGAGCCAGTCGCGACAATTACCTGTCGGTGATCGGGGAGCTGGTGCAATTGCTTGAGGTCAACGACCACACCGTCGGGATAGTGGAGGAATCCTAGTTTCGCAGCGATTGCCATATTGCGGACCATGGAGCGGCCAACGAATGCCACTTTGCGCTCGTGAGCTGCTGCAGCATCGAGTACCTGTTGGATGCGGTGAACATGGGAGGCAAACGAGGCCACCACGATTTTGCCGGGCGCACGGGTAAAGACCGAGTCGATTACCGGGCCAATCTCGCGTTCGTGAATCGTAAAGCCGGGGACTTCCGCATTGGTGGAATCCACCATAAACAGGTCGACGCCCGCCTCACCCATACGTGCAAAAGCTCGCAGGTCGGTAATCCGCCCGTCGAGGGGGAGCTGATCCATTTTGAAGTCCCCAGTGTGCAACACACTGCCGGCTTTGGTGGTGATATTGACGGCAAGAGCATCGGGAATCGAGTGGTTAACCGCGATGAACTCGCAGGTGAACTGGCCGAGTTCTTCCACATCTCCTTCTCGCACGCTCAATGTGTAGGGAGTGATGCGATGTTCGTGAAGTTTCGCTTCAATGAGGGCCAACGTGAGTGTTGAACCGATCAGCGGAATATCGGGGCGCCGTTTCAACAGGAAGGGAACCGCGCCAATATGATCTTCATGCCCATGGGTGAGCACGATCGCAACCACATCATCGAGACGATCCAAAATTGAGGAATAATCCGGCAAGATCAGATCAACGCCAGGCTGATCATCATTGGGGAATAGCACCCCGCAGTCAACAATCAGCAGCCGGCCGTTCATCTCGAAGACCGTCATATTACGGCCAACTTCCCCCAAACCTCCAAGCGGAGTAATTCGGAGGGTATCGGGGGCGAGCGCGGGTAATTTGTCAGCAGTCACAGTGCAGATTGTGCCACTGATTCGCGTTTTTGTAAGGCGCGCACGCCCAGGGTCGGTGAGTTAGAGGTATCCGAGTTTTTCCATTTCGCGGCGCATCCGGCCAATTTGCTCCTCGCTGGCAGCAACCAAAGGCAGGCGCAAACGCGCCGAGGGGATAATCCCCTGCAGTGCCATCGCAGTTTTTGCCATCACCGCTCCCTGCCCGGTGCCCATGATCGCATCGACAAGCGGAAGGACTTCGTTATGAATCTGCCGAGCGGTTTGCAGGTCGCCGGCGTTTAACGCATCGACCATCGCACGGTAGCGATCAGCAGCCACATGGGCAACGACCGACACCACCCCGGCACCGCCATGAGTTAGGAAGGCAAGGTTGAGGCCGTCGTCACCGCTATACACTGCCGTATCGGTCGCCTGCGCGCGCGCGGCTCCCGCAATCGGATCACCGGTCGCATCTTTATAGGCAACCACGTGGGGGTCATCGGCAAGCTCTTGGGCCGCCTGTGCCGAAACCGACACGCCACAGCGTCCCGGAATGTCATAGACCATAACCGGCAGTCCCCCGGCGGCGCCAACCGCTCGGATATGGGCAACAATGCCTGCCTGGCTGGGTTTGTTGTAATAGGGCGTGACTACCAGCAGCGAGTTCGCTCCCGCGGCTGCGGCCTGTTCGGCCATCCGACAGGCATGTGCGGTGTCATTGGAGCCGGCCCCAGCCATAATTGGTACGTCGGGTCCAACAGCGTCGCGCACCACCTCGATCAATCGGACCTTTTCAGGTGAATAGGTGGTCGGTGACTCCCCCGTCGTGCCCGACACCAGGAGACCATCACACCCCTTTGCGACCAGATGCGTGGCCAATCCAGCCATCGCATCCTCGTCTATCCCCTGCTCGGTAAAAGGGGTTACCAGGGCGGGAATTACCGATCCGAAAATTTCGCGGGCCTGCGTCACATCCATATCAGCACCCTAATTGCGATCTATCTAATTCTTTGCGCTATCCCGCCAAGTGGACGCAAACGCTTTAGGGTAGGGGCATGCATGCTCACGCTGATTTTGCTGTTCGTCCGGCTCGCGTTGGTGACGGCGCGGCCATCTGGCAGATCCAACAGGCAGTTCTCGCCGAGGAATTCGCTGCTGGCCTACCGCAGGGCTTACCTCCCGTGGTGACGCGCCAACTGGGACAAATCGATGGCGCCCTAACCTGGGATGACGCGATTGGAGCCGCACACGATCTGGGCGCCATTATGGTGGCTACCCGCGCTGGACGAGTTGTTGGATACGGCACGCTCACCCCGCTGCACACCCCCTCCGACCATGCGGGAGTGACAATTCGTGCGGAGGTGCGGATTGATGTGCGTCCGGTTGACCAACGCCAAGGTCATGGCTCGCGGCTACTAGCCGCACTGATCGACACCGCCCGCAGCCAAGCGATACAGGCCGTTGTCTCCTGGAGTGTGCCAGGTGAGATTGCACGGCAACGGTTCTTACCGGCGTGCGGGTTTGCCCCGTTGGGAATTCGTCGTGAATTAGCCGTTGGTGACCACCATGTTGAGCAACACGCGTGGTACACCACGATTCCTAGCTAGCACGTCACACGAGAGCGAAGATAACGATGGCGGCGATGCATCGCATCGCCGCCATCGTTATCGCGTCTTAATCTTCGAGCTGGAGTGCGTGTTCTAATCCGATGGTCACCCCGGGCAGGTTTGCTATCGCATCAATTGCAAGGAGTACCCCGGGCATGAATGATTCGCGATCAAAACTGTCGGCGCGGATCGTCAGCAGTTCTCCCGCGTTACCAAGGAGGACTTCCTGATGAGCCGTAGCTCCGCGCAGACGCAGGGCGTGCACGGGAATGTCGCAGATCGTGCCACCGCGCGTGCCCTGCGGGTCCGTTTGTGTCGCATCGGGCATCGCAGGGGTGCTAGCTCGTGCTGCGGCAATGCGCTGCGCGGTTGCCGTTGCGGTCCCCGAGGGGGCATCCACCTTGTCGGGATGGTGCATCTCCACCACTTCCACGGATGTGAAATACGGGGCCGCCATTTCCGCGAAACGCATCATGAAGACCGCAGCGAGCGAAAAGTTCGGTGCGATAAGCACGTTGGTATTGCCCTCAGCTTGGGCCTGACGCACCCGGGCGAGCATCTGGTCATCCCAGCCGCTCGTACCAACCACCACATGAGCTCCGCTGGCAAGACCTTGGCACACATTGGTCAGGGTCTGGCTCGGAACGGTGAAATCGATGAGCACGTCGGCGCCGTTGAGGTCAAAGGGATCATCGGCATCAATTGTGGCTACCAGGTCGTGACCGGCGGCGGTAACGGCAGCGCATACCGCCTGCCCCATCCGACCTTTAGCTCCGGTAACAGCAATCCGCATTATTCACCCTGGGTCCGACGGCGACGGGTGCGCTGGCGAGGACGACGTTCACGTCGTTCCTCACGCGGCTTATCATCACCGTTGTGCTCACGGTGCTGATGGGATTCACCGGTGTTCTCTTCGTCAACTACCGCGTGCAGGGACAATTTGCCGCGATCGTCGATTTCGGCGAGTTCAACCTGAACCTTTGACCCAACTGGCAGGACGTCATCAACGTTCTCGATGCGTTTGCCGCCCACCAACCGGCGAATCTGAGAGATGTGCAACAGCCCATCCTTACCGGGGGTGAGTGAAACAAAGGCTCCGAATGTCGTGGTTTTCACGACCGTCCCAACGAAGCGTTCACCAACTTCGGGCATTTGCGGGTTGGCGATTGCGTTGACCGCCTGGCGGGCCGCTTCGGCTGCGGGGCCGTCAGCTGCACCGATATACACGGTGCCGTCATCCTCAATGGTCAGCTCCGCACCGGTATCTTCTTGGATCTGGTTGATCATCTTGCCCTTGGGGCCGATGACTTCACCGATCTTATCGACCGGAATCTTCACCGCAATAATCCGCGGAGCGGTTGCTGCCATCTCATCGGGCGCGTCAATCGCTTCGTTCATCACATCCAGGATGTGCAAACGGGCATCACGCGCCTGGCCGAGAGCTTTGGCTAGTTCATCGGAGGGAATGCCATCAAGTTTGGTATCAAGCTGGATCGCAGTGACGAATTCGCGGGTACCGGCAACCTTGAAGTCCATATCGCCAAAGGCATCTTCTGCGCCGAGAATGTCGGTGAGCGCCGCATAGCGGGTCTCACCATCAACCTCATCGGACATCAACCCCATCGCAATTCCAGCCACCGGTGCGCGCAGCGGCACGCCGGCCTGCAACCAGGAAAGCGTCGAGGCACACACGGATCCCATCGGGGTGGAGCCATTTGAGCTAAGGGCCTCGGAAACCTGCCGGATGGCATAGGGGAATTCTTCGCGACCAGGCAGTACCGGAACGATGGCGCGTTCAGCAAGCGCACCATGGCCGATTTCGCGGCGTTTGGGGCTGCCTACCCGGCCCGTTTCACCCGTGGAATACGGCGGGAAGTTGTAGTTGTGCATATAGCGTTTGCTGGTGACCGGAGAAAGCGAATCGATCTGCTGTTCCATCCGCAACATGTTCAGCGTGGTAACTCCCAAGATTTGGGTTTCGCCGCGCTCAAAAATCGCTGAACCGTGCACTCGCGGGAGGACTTCGACTTCAGCCGAAAGGGTGCGAATATCCTTCAGGCCGCGCCCATCCATCCGCACTCCGTCGGTAAGGACGCGGTGCCGGATGAGTTCTTTGGTCAGTGCGCGAAAGGCAGCACCGATTTCTTTTTCCCGCTCGGCAAAGTCTGCTTCCAGTTCCTCCAAGGTTGCCTCGCGGGCCTCATCGAGGGCTGCTTCGCGTTCTTGCTTCGCGGCGATCTGGATAGCATCGCGAACCTTGTCGGTAGCAAAGGACTTCACCGCATCGTACACATCGTCTTCAAAGTCGGGGTAGAGCGGGAATTCCTCGGTGGGTTTTGCGGTTTTTTCCGCAACGGCAATCTGGGCTTCACACAGCGCCTTAATGAAGGGTTTCGCTGCTTCGAGTCCCTGGGCGACCACTTCTTCAGTCGGGGCGGTGGCACCATGGTTCTTCACCAAGTTCCACACCCCTTCGGTCGCTTCGGCTTCCACCATCATCACGGCGACATCATCACCGACGATGCGTCCGGCGACCACCATCGCGAACACGGCTTTTTCCAGTTCGCTATAGCGTGGGAAGGCAACCCACTGGTCGTCAATGAGAGCCAGGCGCACCCCACCGATGGGACCGGAAAATGGCAGACCCGCAATCTGGGTGGACATTGACGCGGCGTTAATTGCAACAACGTCATAGGCATCATCGGGGTGGATTGCCAGGATCGTTTCAATAACCTGCACTTCGTTGCGCAGTCCCTTCACAAATGCGGGGCGCAGCGGGCGGTCAATCAGACGGCATGCCAAGATCGCATCCTGGCCGGGACGGCCTTCGCGGCGGAAGAACGAACCGGGGATTTTTCCGGCAGCATACTGGCGTTCTTCCACATCCACGGTCAGTGGGAAGAAATCAAATTGGTCACGTGGCTGTTTGGATGCCGACGTGGTTGACAGCACCATTGTGTCGCTGTCGAGGTAGACGGTGGCACTGCCACCGGCTTGACGGGCAAGTCGTCCGGTTTCGAACCGGACGGTACGCTGTCCAAATTTTCCGTTATCAATTACGGCTTCAGCAAAGGTAATTTCGGGGCCTTCCATGGCACCTTCCTTCCAGCGGAATTCCCCTCACGGTCATCGATGGTGCTGCTCGGAGGTCCCTCCGCTCACCACCACCGAGGACCGGCAGGCAGTTTTCCGCATCGTCTCATCTGCGTGCACCTTGCACGCAGGGGATTGTGACAACGGCCCGGGTTTTCCCGGGCCGATGAACAATTAGCGGCGGATTCCCAGACGTTCAATCAGGGAACGATACCGCTCACTATCAATGCTCTTGAGGTAGTCAAGTAGGCGACGGCGACGACCGACCAACAGCATCAAACCGCGACGCGAATGGTGATCGTGCGTGTGGGTTTTGAAGTGTTCGGTCAAATCTTTAATCCGGCGGGAAAGCAGAGCTACCTGCACCTCCGGGGAGCCGGTGTCGCCCTCGTGGGTGGCGTATTCGGCAATAATCTGTTCTTTAACGTCCTTGGGAAGCGACACGCTCTCTCCTTCTTGTCTTCTCATTGCACGGCGCGCCGGGGCAGGTTCTCCCGGGCATTGGGCGTCCGTGGCCGATAAAACACGGCAACGGCAACCATACCACGCCAACTGGTCGGCAGCGCGAGCCGAGTGGGAGTACGGAGCTATGCCGTGTCCCACACCCGGACCGACTAGTGGGCAGTCACGTCAGCGGGGTTGACCCGCTGGGCAGGAGCAACTCCTAAAACGGCGGAGGTGTGCACCAAATCATCGTCCATCGCCGAGAGCAGCGCCTCAAGACTCGCAAAACTGCGCATTGGGCGGATGCGGTCAATAAAGGCCACATCGACCTGTGTGTGGTATAAATCCAGATCTGCACGTGAGAGCACATGGGCTTCCACGGTCCGGCGCTCCCCCGCGAAATGCGGGTTGGTGCCCACTGAGATCGCAGCGGGCAGGCGCCCCTCAACGGGACAGTACAGCCAGCCGGCATACACCCCATCGGCCGGAGCCACCCCGATACCTTCGGCATGCACATTCGCGGTGGGAAACCCGAGCTCCCGCCCACGTTTTACCCCGTGTTCGACAATGCCACGGATGCGGTGGGGTCGACCTAAAATCCGGGCTGCTTCGGCGACATCACCGGCGAGCAATGCCTCCCGTACCCAGGTTGAAGACCAGCGCCGCCCCGTTTTCGCATCGGTGAGGTCATTTACAATCACCACATCAAACCCGAGCTGTGCACCGAGCTGCTCGAGGGTACGGGCATCGCCGGCGTTATTCGCCCCAAAGCGTACGTCTTCGCCTTCAACCACCACGGCAGCATGCAGTTCATTTACCAGGTGGTTGACCACAAAGTCATGCGGGCTTTGTTTCGCAAATTCGAGACTGTAGGCCAGCGTAATGATCTCATCGACACCGGCTTCGCGCAGGAGTTCCTGCCGTTGGGAAGCGGTGGTAATTTCAGTGAGATACGCCTCCGGGCGA
>JAUNVN010000020.1:0-218 GCA_030537655.1 Bowdeniella nasicola
AGCGTATTTGGACAGCCGCTCGGCTCGAAATGGGGCGAACTAAAACACTGAGAGATATAGGCATTAATGTCGGCTTGCACCGCAGCTTCCAACTCGGGAGTATAACTGCGCGCAAAGGAGACACGGTCATCAATTGCTGCTTGCGAGCCAGCTGAGGCCGGCTCAACGGTCACACGCACATCGTCACCGTAGGTGACGTAGGTGGAACCCTGTGGTGC
>JAUNVN010000020.1:228-9369 GCA_030537655.1 Bowdeniella nasicola
AGCAACATAACCGTTAGCTTCAAGCTGGTTCGTATCGATGGGCAGGTCAACGTCAATGCCATTAATCGTTACATCGCTCGGCGTATTGCCGACATACAGGTATTGTTCGGGCGCCTCCATGATCTTCCACCGGTTGAAGAACAGGTTGGTTTTACCCGAGGCAATCAGTTTGAAATCCACCGGATACTCTTTGCCCGCCATGGTCAGATAGGCGCTGACACGTGCGGTCTTGCCCGATACGTTCACATCACCGATCGTGTAGTCACTGGGACGGTCAGTTGCAGATTGCGCGAGATCATCAGAGGCCAGTGCCAGATCACTTTTTGCACCACCGGGACGGTAGCGATCCATGACGGTGGTGGCATCGCCATCAATGATCGCCTGCAGATAGGTTTCTACCTCATTGGCAGGACTGTATTTTGTATCGGCTAGATAGTTGCTATAAAAATAACCGCCAACCGCGAGCGTTCCTAACACCACGAAAATCGCGGTGAAAATGACGATACCAATCCGAGTGCCGGATTTCGCCATGGTGATCCTCCTCCCTGCGACTGCCGGTGCAGTCAGTCGTGGGCATCGAGCGCCCACATGAAGTCCATGGTAGCGGGTTACAGCCTGGTAGTTTTAGCAATACTGCTGAGCTACCGCACTCACGTGGGCGCCATACCCCCCACCGAAGAGCGCGGCGTGAACCAGCAGCATATGAAATTGATGAATCCCAACGCGTGCCTGCCACTGGGACGACAGCGGCGAGACGGATTGGTAGCCGGCAATCAGGTCCGTTAAATAGGGGGAACCAAACAGTGCGAGTGCCGCCAAATCGGTTTCCGCATGCCCACCGTGAGCAGCCGGGTCAATCAACCATCCGCGCACCGAGGTGGGCTCGGTTGCCAGGTGGCCCCACATCAGATTGCCACCCCATAAATCACCGTGGGTGCGAGCAGCACGCACGCGCGCTTGGCGGCACGCCTGAGGTAGAGGTGAGGTGAACTCATCGGCAGCAATGCGCGCAATCACACGTTCGCAACGCCGGGTTTGCGCCTGGGTGAGCGCTCCGGCATCACGCGCAATGTGCAGGTAGGGAAGACAGCGATCACGAGCATAAAATTCACCCCACGAGCACACGTCCTCACTCATCGGCAAGGTGATGCCCGCAAACCGACCGGGAGTGGTGAGCGTGGGTGGTGGCGCGCCAAAATGCGGCGCCCCAGCCGCATGGGTGTGGGCGAGGCCGATACCGGCTTCATAGGCGAGCTTTTTCGTGGCGGCGGTGGGAGTAATCCGCGTTGTTGTCAGCCAGCCGGCGGCAATATCGACCTCCTCCAATGGCACAACTGCAATCCCATCGGCGGCAGCAAGCCACCTCAGCGATGCGGCTTCGGTTGCGATTTCGTGCGGCGTTGCGCGCTTTTTGAACACGTCACCCATAGTGCCAGCCTAGAGGGTTTATCCCCATGACGGTCGGTCGTCACCGCGTGCACAGGCTGGTGGCCACCCCGATTCGGGCCGCTTAGCGTAGCGGGCGAGGGAAAGGACTATCAAATGTCGCAGCTCATCGTCCACCAGCTCGATACCGCCATTCACCAGCTCACGTTGGTGCGGACCCTACTGTCCAGCCACATGCCAGCAACGTGGAATGATCGCGGCGCGCGCGCCTTTGATGACCAGCGCCTGCGTGCCGTTGACCTGGCACACCACCTGGTGGTGCGCCTGGTAACCCTGGCTGATGAAGCGCGCACATGCCCATCGTAAATATTGCCGATGGTAGCCAGGTGGATACGACGGCGCTTGAGGAACTGGCCAGGTGCGTTCAGCGCTGCTGTGTCCATCTGGGCGAGGCGAGCACCGCGGTGGGGACGGCGATGGCAGCAGCGCAGCTTTCGCCTTCCACTCCCGGATGTCCTCCGGTACGAATCACCGAGCTGGCTAGCCTCCTTTCTGGACCCAATTCGATCGGCAAGCTTCTTGGCGTGCTACACGAATTGCTGCGGGAGTTACGTTGGGCGAGCGCGGCCTACCAGGAAACGGAAATGCGGGTGGGGACAGCATTTGCGATGGTGTCAGCTCCCTCGCTCCCCCTTCTCCCACTCTCTGCGCTCACCCAGCTGATCACCGGGGAAGGGATGTATGCCCTCCTGGGAGATCACCACCTCGCGCCAGCAATCGCGACGCAACGGCGCATCGCTCGATTGGCAGGGGCATTATGGCCGCAGGCTTACCTCAGTTCCGGCAGGGCTGGGAGCTATCCGACACAACGCGTTGCCGGGGCGCTCACCACCTGGTTGGGTCTTCGCAACCTTGACGGCGCGGTCATCGTCCGACCGTATCGCACCACCGCGATGCATTTTGGGCACCAGCGTGTCACACCGGTGGATAATCTCCATCCCAACGCCCCCGCGGGATCGCATGGGGTGAACTATTATCACCAGCTGCGTGGCGAGGTCGTCCAACAGCCGATCTATGTGGGAACCTCCACGCAGTGGTTTGATGCGAGCCCACGCGGAATTGGGAACTATGTCGGCACACTGGGGCGATTAAATGCGCTGTCGCAGGCGCGCGGGGAGATGATAATCCAGATCGATCAGGTGCGTCGCCCACATGCTGACGAGGTATGGGTGGTCCATATTCCCGGCACGTCAGCTGGCAGTGACCTGTTGAGCTCGAACCCGGCAAACCACGATGCCAACCTCGGGTTACTTGCCGGCCAGCAAACCGATGTGCAACGGGCGGTGACACGCGCGATGCAGGCTGCGGCAGTGCCAACCGGCGCCGAGGTGGTGCTCACCGGGCACTCCCAAGGTGGACTCGCGGCGATGAACCTGATTCGTGATCACGACTTCCTTGCCCGCTATCGCGTCAGGAGTGTCCTGACCTGCGGGTCGCCAATTGGGGTGTTAGCACCCCCCGAGACCGTTCGTACCCTCCACTTGGAAAACCTTGCCGACACAATTCCCGCACTCGATGGCACCGCCAATTCCGCTAGCGCCACACACGTGACAATCCAATTCATCCACCCCCCGACCGGCGCGCTCAGTGATGCACATCCCCATGCAATGGCGGGCTATCAGCACGCCGTGACCGAAGCGGCGGCGAGTGATGATCCGCGAGCCCACATGCCGATACGGCACTTTGCTGGGGCAGTTGGGCTTATCGGCGGCGCGCAGGTGACCTCGCGGATGTTTCGTGTTCGACGGAGCCGGCCGGTGTATCCCAGGTGGGGTGAGCCTAGAAGGCAAACGGAGCGGTACGCAGCGCACGCAGCACTGCTGCCAGTTCGCTAACCTGGTAGGTGCGCGCCCCATTGGGAGCCGGGGTGGTGAGCTCTTTGGTTACCAACCGGGCATTGGCGTGGGTACCGCAGAGGAAAAAATTGTCAATCCCAGCGGCGCGCGCCGCGGAAATATCAATTGGCCGGTCACCAATGGCAACCGTTGCGGCCGCAGGAATCTCACAGTGGTGCAACGCGAGGATGAACATGGCCGGGTCGGGTTTGCGCGGGTAGCCGTCACTGGCACAAATCATCGCGTCAATATCGAGACGGTGGGCGCGCAGCAGTGTGGTTGCTGAGGCTCGGTCACGGTGGGTCACCACAATATTGTGATAGCCCGCCTGGCGTACCGCTGCAATCAGTGCTCTGGCACCGGTCATCACCGGGGCGGGATGGGTATGCCAGCGCTGTTTCAGCTGCCGGTAGGCCGCCTCCAAGGCGGAGCGGTCAACGCCGGTACGTTTCGCGAGGGTTGTCATTGCGTGCGCGATGGAAACCTGGGTGAGTTTGGCAACCTCGCGAGCAGTTTCCGCATCGCCGCCAACCGCTCGCGTCAAGGTGTCATTCACATCCGGATAGGTATCGATCAGCGTTCCCCCCATATCCCAGATTACGTGCCGCATATCCTCTTCACGACCGTTGTTGCGGGAAGGTGGCGTTGAGTATCCACGAGGCAATTGCGATCACAATGCCACCGAAGAAGGCGGGGAGAAAACCGTCAACATTGAGCAAAAATTCGGTATGCGCGGAAATCCACCCGGTGAGGAGTAACATCAGGGCGTTGACCACCAGGGAGAACAGTCCGAGCGTGAGGATATAAAGCGGCAGGGCGAGAAAGACAACAATCGGGCGGATCAACATGTTCACCAAAGTGAAGAACACCGCCACGACCGCGATGGTGAGAACAACCTCGCCCGTCGTGGCTTTCGCCGCAAATTCCAACCCCGGCACGATCAGTGTTGCGAACCACAGTGCCAAACCAGAAACGAGAACGCGAATAAAAAACCGCATAGCGCTATCGTCTCACGCACCGGGGAATTAACACACCATTACTATCGCGATTGTCACCACCAGCGTGAGGCCTAATTCCCCCTGCCCGATGACTTTTGCGCTCAGCGGAGCGTAGCGGCGTTGATACCACGGCATGACGATTGCGCGAACCAGTGCAATGCCAGCCGCCAGCAGCAGGATGCTACCAGCCAGGCCACCGGGCCACCATCCGCGCGTAACCATCACAGCTGCGCCCACCAACGCGAGGAGGTGGTAAAGGATGGAAGCGAAGGTAAACCACGGATTATCACGCTCCCGGATGAGAGCTTTCACGTGGGGGACGGTCCCGAAGAAATACACGAATAGTACCGCACCCACTCGCCACGCCCACCCCTGGGTGGTCACCGGTGTTCCACCCCAGCTCAGCGATGGTTCCCACACGGTGGGATAGAGGACTCCTGCCGGATCGTAAATGGCCGAAGCCCACCACGGATCGGGGCGCAGCGATGCATCGAATGCCACCAGGGTCATCAGACAGGCAGCAATGATGGTGACCAGGTCGTTTGTCACCGAACGTTCCCGCCGGTGTAAGACCAACCACAGGGAGATTGCGATTAGCGGAGCGAACCACAGCACCCACACCACCAGCCATGGGGTGACCGCCAGGACGATGATCCCAAGGATGATCGTGATGATCCCATAGGTGCGCACCGGTGGGAAGTAGCGGGCTTTACGTCGCGATTTCAACCACAACGAGGCGGCAAAGAAGAAAAAGTAGCCCACCCACCACAGTGCGAGGAGGGGAAGGTGGGAGAGGCGGGGGCCGCCGATGAGCATTCCGGCAATTGGCGGCAAGGTAATCATCGCCCACGCGCCGTGATGTTGGGGGACCCACCCGCTGTTGGAACGCCCGCGCCGCCGTTTTTTCGTTCGGCGTGCCGAG
The DNA here is from genome assembly GCA_030537655.1 of Bowdeniella nasicola. GTDB lineage: Bacteria > Actinomycetota > Actinomycetes > Actinomycetales > Actinomycetaceae > Bowdeniella > Bowdeniella nasicola_B. The sequence continues at coordinate 5,430 of JAUNVN010000020.1, forward strand.
GGGGGTGGAGGACAACGGTGCGAAGCGGTCATAGCGGCCATTGTAGGGTGACCTTATCTGTTTGCGCTGTGAGCGGCCGCACGGGTGAGGTGGGAAAACAAAAACATCACGAAAATTCAGTGGTTTTCACAATGCAAACTTTGGCGTAGCTAACTTACGCTATCGTAGGTTAGGAGGTTTTGTGCACCCACAATCTGGCCTGAAAGGCGAGGCGATGGAGCCAATCCAGCTGCTTGATCATCACGGCGTGGTGCGAGATGACCACGAACTGTTCTCCTGGGCAGATATGAGTGTGGAATTTGCGAAAACTGCCTACCGCTATCTCGTGCGCGCACGTGCATTTGATGAAGAAGCCCGTCTGTTACAACGTCAAGGTGAGTTAGCGCTGTGGCCACCAGCGAGTGGACAGGAAGGGATCCAGGTTGGCTCCGCACTGGCGTGTGCGCCCAGTGACATGATTATTCCCTCCTATCGCGAACATGCCATCGCCGATATTCGCGGTCACGACCTGAGTGAACTGATCCCCGTTTTTCGCGCCACCCGGCACGGAGGGTGGGATCCTCGCGCCCATAACTTTGGGCTGTATACCTTCGTGATCGCCGCCCATCTGCCACATGCGGTGGGACGGGCAATGGCATTCGACTTTGATGCGCGGCGTAAAGCGCGCGCCGAACGTGATGCCGTGGTGACATATTTTGGTGATGGTGCGACCTCGCAGGGGGATGCGAACGAAGCGTTTGTCTTTGCCGCCAGCGCCAAGGCCCCAATTGTGTTCATATGTCAAAATAACGGGTGGGCAATTTCAGTTCCCACCGCTGTGCAATCTCCCCAACCGCTGGTTTATCGGCCGGCAGGATTTGGAATTCCAGCACTGCGAATTGATGGGAACGATCCGCTGGTCTCCTATGCTGCCACCCGCAAAGCACTGGCGCATGTCCGTGCGGGCAACGGTCCCTACTTCATCGAAGCGGTTACCTACCGGATGGGAGCGCACACCACCTCCGATGACCCCAGTCGCTATCGCACGAAGGAAGAGGAAGACTATTGGCGCCGGCGGTGCCCAATCTCGCGAATGCGCACCTATCTGCGTGAGTACTTCAACGTTGGTGAGGACTTTTTTACCGAAATTGATGACCAGGCACGCGAACTGTGTGAACACATCCGCTCGTTCACTCGCGCCAATCAGCCTGGCCAGCCGGCAACGATATTTGATCACGTCTATACCACCTCCCACCTGCAGGTGGAACGTGATCGCGTTCGTGCCGGTCAGATGGGGGGCGAGGTGTGATGGAGCGCTATCCCCTGGCCAAAGCAATTAACCTCGCCCTACGCGATGCCATGCGCGCCGATGAGCGAGTGCTGCTCGCAGGTGAAGATATTGGTGCGCTTGGCGGAGTCTTCCGCGTTACCGACGGTCTCCTTGATGAATTCGGACCCGAACGGGTTCGCGATACCCCCCTGGCTGAATCGGGCATTGTGGGTACGGCCATTGGAATGGCGATGGGTGGTTATCGTCCGGTGGTGGAAATCCAATTTGAAGGATTCGTTTTTCCCGCCTTCAATCAGATCACCACGCAGTTGGCGAAACTGCATTACCGCTCTCAAGGCGATATTCGCTTACCGATCGTCATTCGCATTCCCTCCGGCGGGGGGATTGGTGCGATTGAACATCACGGTGAGTCTCCAGAGAGCTATTTTGCCCACACTCCCGGGCTGCGGGTGGTCACCCCGGCAGGTGCCGCCGATGCCTACGAACTATTACGTGCCGCGATTGCCTGTGACGATCCGGTGATCTACTTCGAACCAAAGAGCAAATATTGGACAAAAGAGGAAGTGACCTTCAGTGCGCCCAGCGATCCGGTCACAACCTTGCAAACTGCTCGGGTTGAACGTCACGGACATGATGTCACCCTCGCGGGCTACGGTCCTACGGTCGCAACCCTCCACCAGGTGGCAGCAACCTGGGAAGAAGATGGGGTGAGTTGCGATGTCATCAATTTGCGTAGCCTCAACCCGCTGGACCTCGATACGGTCGCCGATCGGGTCACCGCCACCGGCCGCCTGGTGATTGCCCACGAAGCCCCAACGACCTTCGGGCCGGGAGCGGAACTGGCGGCGGCAATCCAACAGCAGTGCTTCTATCGACTCGAAGCTCCAATTGCCCGCGTGGGGGGCGCATTTACGCCCTATCCACCTGCCGCGCTAGAAGCCCACTATCTGCCGAGCGCGGCCCGAATCGATGCCGCGATTATTGACGTGCTGGACTATTAGGAGTACCGATGGCTACCATCCGCGAATTTCCGCTACCCGACCCCGGTGAAGGGCTGACCGAAGCCACCTTGGTGCGGTGGGACGTCGCGGTGGGGGAATCGGTGCGCACCAATGCACCCCTCGCAGAAATTGAAACCGCGAAATCGGTGGTTGAAATCCCCTGCCCGTGGGATGGGACAGTTGTTGAACTCGTAGCGAAACCGGGAGAGGAAATCCCGGTTGGGAGCGTCATTGCGCGTTTTGAGGTCGAAAGTTCGACCGATACCCCACCTGCAGCCGCTCGCGATGAGGCGAGTGGGCAGCAGGTGCCAGCCGATGGAGACGATGACAATTCCCCAGCTAGTGGCCCAATCCTCGTTGGATATGGCGCGCGCAGTGCACAAGAACCCACGAAGGTGCGCACCCTGGCGAAACCTCCGGTACGCAAACTCGCAAAAGATCTCGGGGTTGATCTTACGACCGTGACTGCTACCGGTCCGGGCGGCATTATTACCCGAGAAGATGTGCAAGCGGCCGCGAAACAGCAGCACGCTCGGACGCTGTCGGACTATCCGCAGCCAACCAATACGCCCACGACCAACGAACCGTGGTTGGAAGGCGGGTTGGTCAGCGCCGATGGACGCACCACACGTGTGCCGGTTCGTTCGGTTCGCCGACGCACCGCGGCAGCAATGGTGCAATCGGCATTTACTGCCCCGCACGTGACGGTTTTTGAAACCGTCGATGTGACGCGCATGATCGAATTGTTGGAGTACTTCAAAACCCAACGGGCCTTTCAAAACGTGCGTTTAACACCGCTGGTGATGGTGTTGCGAGCGGTGGCGCTCGCGGTACGAAAGTTCCCGCAGATTAACGCATCGTGGGATGAAGAAAACCAGGAGATTGTCTACAAGCACTATGTGAACCTCGGGGTGGCGGCGTCCACGCCGCGCGGACTGGTGGTGCCAAATATTAAAGACGCCCATGCGCTGTCACTGGTGGAATTAGCCGAAGAACTCGCCACCCTCACCACTCGGGCCCGCAGCGGAAAGACCCAACCGCACGAAATGAGTGACGGGACTATTACGGTGACGAATATCGGGGTGTTTGGGATTGATTCGGGCACGCCGATCCTCAATCCCGGAGAAGCCGCGATCCTTGCTTTCGGTGCGGTTAAAGCCCAACCGTGGGTGGTTGACGGTGAGATTGTGCCACGTCAAGTAGCCACCTTAGCGCTCAGTTTCGATCATCGTTTAGTCGATGGTGAACTTGGCTCGAGACTGTTACACGAAGTGGCGGAATTGCTGGAAGATCCCGCCCGCGCTTTTAGTGGCTAATGCGCGCTAAACGTTCGGGATGCAGTTAGGGGCGGTTGTGCTCGCTGGCCGCGTCGGCTTGGGCTAAATTGGCAAGCATCCGGTTGTAGGATTCCAGTTCCGCATCGTGGTCACGCTCGGCACGCCGATCGAGTCGTTTGGCTTCTTTGGCATCAGCTCGTGACCACATCACCGCGAGAATCACCGCAAGCGCGAGGGTGGGAAGTTCACCAATTCCCCAGGTGATTTCCCCACCGATACGCTGGTCGACCATCGCATCAACCCACCAGGCAAGTCCGAGTCGGCCGAAATGGTCGGCGGCGAGCAGGGAGTTCATTGAGATGATGGCAATCCCGAAAAATGCGTGGAACCCC
>JAUNVN010000020.1:9379-14297 GCA_030537655.1 Bowdeniella nasicola
ATCGTGGCGAGCAGAAATACAAACCGGAGGAGATAACCGGGACGGCTGGTGCCCGGGTCAATCCCGATGACGACATTGGCGAAAAGATAGCCGGCGATCGTAAAGTGGACGGTCATCAAAATATGCCCCAAATGGGTTGTTAGCGCGAGGTCAAATAGGGGTGTGAAATAGAAAATCCACATCGAGCCAACAAAGTTGATCGCCGCGACAAACGGGTTAGCCCAGGCGCGCGCATATCTGGAATGTACGAGCGCGAGCAGCCATTCACGCGGTCCACGTGAGCCGTCATGGCGTATTGGCAAGCCGCGCGATGCGAGGGTAATGGGTCCGGCGAGCGCCAAGAAGATTGGCACGATCATCACCAAAGACATGTGTTGGACCATGTGGGCGCTAAACATGATGCGTCCGTAAACGGTCGGTCCGCCACAGGTTAACCAGATCATCGCAATCCACACCACCACCCAGCAGATGGTGCGACCCAGAGGCCAGGTATCACCGCGGCGACGTAAAATCCACACCCACCGCAGATAGACGAAAATCGCTGCCAGACACCCGAAGATCAACAACGGGTCAATGAACCACTGCGTGAACCAGGTGGTGATGGTGGGAGGCGGTGGTTCGGGATAGCCGATTGCTTCCCACACCGGTGAGGGATCAGGAATTGGAGATTGGGGGATAGGTGGTGCACTTGATGACAGGGTGATAGCGAGGGCCATTGTTGCCCCCATAATGAGAACTTCACCGCCGGCAAAGCGCCAAAATGCTTGTGCTTTGGGACTGGTGGTGTGCAGCTGGGGAAGGGTGGAGTGGCGATGCCACCAGCCGGCGAGACCAAGGGCGATCATCGCGAGGATCTTCCCACTGAGGACTAATCCCCACGCGGTGGTTAACAGCTCGATCGGTGAGTTCAACCGGATCCACGCAGCACAGATCCCCGAGACGAGGGTGATCACAAAACACCACAGTGCGATCTGGGAATAGCGGCTCGCTGCGGCAGCAAGACTCGCTCCGATCACCGGAGCGACAATCAGGAACAGCAGTAGTCCGCCCATCCACATTGCCACGGCTACCAGGTGCATCAACATCGCTGACACCGCAAGGTCATGAGCTGCAGCTCCGGCGGCATGACCGGTCAGAGCCAGGGGGACCAGCGAGACCAAACAGATGGTTCCCGCCCATGCCGCGGATGTGTCATGGGTGGCCAGTACCACCAAAATTGCGGCGACTGCAGTCAGCAGCGTCGCCCACAGGTAGGCGATCCCAAGATCAACTTCGGTGAGGAATAACCACAGTTCCGCGCCAAATGTGTCGGAGGTGAGGGGCCGCATCGAGGTGACCGAGTATTCGATGACCACATGCATCAGTTGGCTCAGCGCCCAAATGATCGCGGCAACGCGTCCCACAGCGGCGGCGCGGAGCCAAGCGCGGTCATCAGCGGCGATGGTGCGGCGTCGATTCTGGCGAACCGGTGGGGGAAGGACGAGCGCACACATCGTCATCGCGCCGATTGTGATGACCGCGGCCATCCGCACAACGAGGGTGAGCAGCGGCAGTGACCAGCGGGCGATGACGCCGGGGTCCAGTGGCGGGGTGGGAGCGGTGGCTCCTGAAGCTGCTAAGGACAGCAGCGCTACTACCAGCGTAATTGGGGTGAAGGCCGCGAGGACTCGCCCGGGGGAGAGGGGAGCGGCAGCGGAGCCATCGGCATCGGCGATTGGGCGCGGCTTAGTCAGCGCTAAACGGGAATGGCTGGTGCGCGAAGTGGCCATATTGCCAGCCTAGCGGGCTTTGGGACATTGCACGGCGACACCGCGGTGGCGCCCCGGTGGTATCTGTGAGCTATCCCAGTGGTATGTCTGTGCCATCGCTAGCTCACGCCAGCTACTGTTAAGGGGGCACAGCTGCCCGCCATATCATGATTGAGGAGGAGAGCATGATCCCTACCGCCCACGTTATTGCCGGTTCGGAAGCTACCGGTGGAGCCGGTATCCAAGTTGATTTAAAAACCTTTCACCAGCGTGGGGTTTACGGGATGGGGACACTGACCTGTATTGTCTCTTTCGATCCGAAACAGGGGTTTAATCACCGGTTTGTTCCCGTTGATCCGCAGGTGATTGCCGATCAGATTGAAGCCGCCCAGGGAGCCTTCCCTAAGGTAGACACCTTGAAAATTGGGATGCTCGGTACGCCCGAAACTATCGATGTGGTGGCCTCAGCGTTGGCAGCCCACCGATATCGCTCCATCGTGGTTGACCCGGTGTTGGTGTGCAAAACCGATGAGGCCTCTCCGGCACAAATGACCGATCGGGCGTTGCGCGAAAAGATCGTACCGCAGGCAACGATTGTCACCCCGAACCTGTTTGAAGCCGGGGTACTCGCCGGTGGTCAGACAATTGAATCAGTTGCAGATCTTGCCGATGCGGCCCGTCAGATCGCTACCCTCGGTCCACAGTACGTGCTTGCCAAAGGTGGGGTGGAACTGCCCGGTGATGAGGCAGTTGACGTGCTGTGGGATGGCAATGATATCCACGTGCTGTCGGTGCCGAAAGTTGGCCAAGAGCGGATCCACGGAGCGGGATGTACACTGGCTGCCGCCATTGCCGCAGAGGTTGCCAAGGGCACCGATGTGCTCAGCGCCGCAGAAATCGCAAAAAATCTGGTCACCGCGGGGATCCACAACCGGCTGCATTCGGCAGCACCGTTTGCTACCGTGTGGCAAAAAGCCTACGAATCCTCGCCACACCACAGCTAAGGAGTCCCTGGCGATGCAACAGCTAACCGGCAGTGAACTCGAAACTGCCCGTCACCTCATCGGACGAATTTCGACGATCTTTTCTGCCACCGTGATCGGTCAGGACAATCTGCGCCGCGCGCTTATCTCGGCGCTGCTCGCTGAAGGGCACGTCCTGCTTGAAAGTGTGCCCGGTTTGGCGAAAACCACGGCCGCCCACACCCTGGCGAGTGCCATTTCGGGGAGTTTTCACCGTATTCAGTGCACTCCGGATCTGATGCCCAACGATATTGTGGGCACCCAGGTGTTTAACTACACGACCGGGGAGCTGACAACCCAACTCGGACCGGTTCACGCCAACTTGGTGCTCCTCGATGAGATTAACCGTTCGAGTGCGAAAACCCAGTCGGCGATGCTCGAAGCGATGCAAGAGCGCCAAACGACCATCGGTGGGAGGGTATATCCGGTACCGCGGCCCTTTATGGTGATGGCCACCCAGAACCCGATTGAAGAAGAAGGCACCTATGTGCTGCCCGAAGCACAAATGGACCGGTTCCTCATTAAAGAGGTACTCAGCTATCCCTCCAGTGAAGATGAAGTCCAAATTCTCGACGCGATTGCTGCGGGCACCCTGGGTGGGGCCCGCCGTGAGGTGAGTGATCCGATCACCTTGGAGGAGGTGAGCCAACTGCAGAAATATACCCGGCGGGTGTTCGTCCACGAGAGCCTCAAACGCTACATCGTTGACATTATTGCCACCACGCGCTCCCGCAGTGACATTGCAGTGGCGGACCTTGAAACACAGGTGCGGGTGGGGGCTTCGCCCCGCGGTGCGATCGCACTGATGCAGGTAGCGCAAGCACTCGCCCTGATGGCGGCGCGCAGCTACGTGGTTCCCGACGATATCGTCCAGATGCGTCACGCCGTGCTGCGCCATCGCATTATCCGCACCTACGATGCGATCGCTGCAGGGATCAGCACCGAAACGATTATCGACCGGATTTTTGACGCGGTGCCAGTGCCGTAATGCGTCGGTCATTCGCTGAACTTTCCGCGCTGCGGCACCGGATTAGCCTCCCGATCGCGAAAAAAGCGTTCGGGGAACTTGAAGGTGCCCACCAGTCGTTGCTGACCGGCAGTGGGGAAGACTTTGATGACCTGGCTGCCTACCGGCCAGGTGACAATGTGACGCGGATTGACTGGAAAGCCTCCGCACGGGCTGGTTACCCGATTATTCGTCGCTATTTACGCCAAACCAACATGTCGGTAATGCTTGCAGTTGACACCGGCGCGGCGATGCAGGCCACCAGCCCATCGGGAGAGTCCAAAGCTGAAATTGCCGCCGATATTATCGACGTGGTCGCCTACCTTTCGCACGCGCGTTCTGACGCCTGCGGATTGGTGACAATTACTGACGGCGAGGTGGAACAACTTCCCGCTCGCGTTGGTACCCACCATGTGGAACTACTGCGTCACCACGCCCGTCGGGCGCTGAAGACGGCCGGTGGGGATGAGCGGCTCGAAACGGTCCTCGCGCGCCTCGACGCGCTGGTGCGGCGCCGTAGCATTATTGTGATCATCACCGATGCGTATGCCTTCAGTGATCGGGCCGCCGCAATTACGAAACGGCTAGCGGTACGCCACAACGTCGTCATGTTGCAAGTCAGTGATATCGACCCCGAGCAGCTTGCCGGATGCCAGGTGAGGGACATCCAGGTGGGGTTATACCCCCATTTCGTCTTTCGCGATGCCCAGGTGCGCGCTCAACTTGCGCGCGAATTGGCTCGGCGGCGCGCTGAGGTTGCCGAGCGGATCAGCCATCTGGCGATCCCAACAACGCGAGTTGGTGGCCGCGACGATATTGTGCCGGCCTTAGAGCGCCTGGTGGATGTGCGTGCGAAAGGGCGAGCCTCGTGAGTGAAATCCGCACCCTGGTGGGCTATCCGGCTGCCTATCTCATCGCCGCGCTCGTATTGCTACTCGGTGCGGTTGCTGCCTGGTATTTCACGCGTTCTGGCGACGATGACAGGGGCCGAACGGCGGCGCGAACCGCGAAGTCCACTCCCAATGCAAGCAAGCAGTTTCGCGACGATGTTGCTGCCCTCCACCGCCGCTATCAGGCAGGTGAGTGTGATGTGCGTACCGTCAATCTGACCGCCGCTCGTCTGGCTCGTGCCTATGTTAGTG
>JAUNVN010000021.1 GCA_030537655.1 Bowdeniella nasicola
CCGGCCCACAACACGGTCTTTGGGCACTATTTCCCGTTAGGCTAGCCACATGGATGGGGTTGAACGCCAATGGGAAGCTGATGTCGTGCTACGTGACGGTGCGACCATGCATTTGCGACCGATGCGTCCAACTGATGCCAACGCGGTCCATCGGTTACATGCGGGGCAGTCAGACTCGTCAATCTACTATCGCTTCTTCGCACCGCGCGCTCGCCTAAGTGAACGTGATGTCGCGAGTTTCACCGATGTCGATCAACACGATGATGTTTCACTGGGAATTTTCTCTTCCGCGCTGGAAGGTGGCGAGCTCGTCGCGATCGGTGGATTTAATACCACGGGGCCCGGGATCGCAGAAGTTGCATTCTATGTTGCCGATTCTCAGCATGGGCGCGGTCTCGGCTCGGTATTACTCGACCATCTCGCCGGTGCGGCTCGCGATGTCGGGATTTCACATTTTTCTGCCTATGTGCTGCCCGCGAATCGAAAAATGATTAACGTCTTTAAAGACGCCGGATATCGGTTAACCACCGAACTCGATGATGGCGTGATCGAAATTACGATTGATCTGCGCTCCACCGACCAATCCTGGCGCGTGATGGTGGCACGCGAGCAGCATTCAGAATCCCAAGCAATGGCGAAACTGATGCATCCGCGATTGGTTGTGGCGATCGAAGATAAGGACACGCTCCTTGCCGAGATTGCTCATAACGCACCCACGGTCACAACCTGTGCCGAATTTGATTCCCTCCTCGATATTCGTGATGCGCTCGCATTGGTGAACGTGCCGGTTGACCAGCTTGCCGCTGAAATTACGGCCCTGGGAGAACGCGGGGTGGCCGGTGCGGTGGTCTACAGTGGCGCCGGTGCGGTCAGCGGTGATGTTGCCCTGCAACTGTGGCGTGCGGCGCGCAGTGCGGGAGTGCGGCTGATCGGGCCAGCATCGGCCGGCATCATCACCGGCGAAACACAGCCCTATGTCACCCTCCAGGCACCAAGCGGTGACGATGGACTGGACGTGTTTGTGCAATCAGCCGAAGTCGCAGCCCATCTCTTCGATGAGTTGGCACGCGCCGACCTTAAGGTGCACAGTGCGCTGACCGCTGGTTATCGCCTCGATATTTCCGGTAATGACACAATGCAGTATTGGGCGGCAAATCCGCGCACACAACCGGCACTCATCTGTTTAGACACCATCGGTAATGCCCGAAAATTCGTGCGGGTCGCCCGCCATTTGGCGACGCAGCGGCCGGTGATTGCATTGATTACCGCGGGGACTGCACGTGAAAAAGTCCCCGGCCATATGGTGACCACCTCAAAAACCGATCCGCAGGTCTTGCCCCAACTCCTGGCTCAAGCTGGCGTCATTGCAACCCGGCATCTGCCCGAAATGGTACAGCTGGCACGCTTTGCCGCAACGAAGATTCCCCACGGTGGACGTATTGGCGCCATTACCTCCTCGGAGATCCTCACCACCGTGGTGCGTACCGAAGTGACGCGCGAGCAGCTCACCTGGGCGGGCGTGGTGCCGTGGCGATTAGCGGCCGGAGCCGATGGGGGCGACTGTGAGGCAATTCGGCAGCTGGATTTGAACTGTGATGTTGTGATCATTGCGCTCACGGCGGTCAACGCCGTGGAACGTGCACACCTGGATGCTGCAATTGCGGCACTTACCAGCGTGGAAAAAACCGCAATGTGGGTGGCCGTAATTGGCGGCGAACATCGCGCTGTGCTCCCCACTGCAAGCGGACCGATCCCACATGTGGACGATATTGGGCAGGCAGTGTGGCTACTTAGCCGTTTAATACGCGCGGCGGATCGGCGTAGTGAAATCGAATCTGGCCAGCTGGTGGATTACGGTGATCTCCGCCCAGCTGATGCACGGGCGCTGGTGCGCACCTACTTGCACACCCCGACTGATCCGACCGAAGCTGCCCGCGCTGTGCTGGCAACCTACGGCATCGAGATCCTTCCCCATCGCAGTGCCACTAATGTCGAAGAGTCGGTGGAAATCGCCAATGCTTTTGGTTATCCAGTCGTGGTGAAGTCACAGCAGCTCTCACTACGCCACCGCACTGACCTGGGCGGAATTGCCTTGGATGTGGGGGATAGTGACGCGGTGCGTGCTGCGGTGGCCCGGTTTAAACGCCGCGGTGAACAAAGTTGGGATATCCAACCGATGGCTCCAACCGGAGCGGCGTGCGTTATTCGCGCAATTGAAGATCCCCTCTACGGTCCGGTGTTGTCCTTTGCGCTGGCGGGAGACGGCGAAGAGATCCTTCACGATGTCTCCTATCGGATTGCGCCGCTGACTCAACTCGATGCCGAAGCCATGATTAACGATGTAGCCGCCTCGGTACGTTTACATGGCTACAAGGGTGTCCCACCACTTGATGTTGGGAGCCTTGCGGAGCTCATCGGGCGGATTTCGATGCTGAAAGACGACATTCCCCAGATCGCAGCTATTGACCTGCACCCGGTGATCGTGGGGACAACCGGGGTGAAAATAGCCGGAGCGAGCCTAACTGTTCGCGACAATCGTCGCCGTGATGATGCTCGTCGTGCGCTGCCAACTCCGCAAGTTGGCCCAAGGGTGCAACAATAAGGCCATGACCAATGCCGCAATGCTTGAACAGGTAAGTGCACAGCTAGATCGGTTAGCGTTCCATCCCGCACATATCCGCACGCATCTCAAATCGATGCTCTTTGACGAACCGATTGTCGCATCGTTTGTCAATATGCAATCTACTTTTGAAAATGCGGAAGTTGCACGCTATGTGGTGCTGTTCGTCTTAACCCCAACCCGCCTGTTGCACCTGTATGCCTCAGAAGCTCCATTTCCCGAATCGGATCGCGCCCTGCATGTTGAGGTGCACTCGGTGGCGTTACACGCCCTGCATTCGGTGCGTAATATTTATGGGCATGCCAGTGATGATTCACCCACTGAGGAGATCGTCTTTGCAATCGGGTGGGGTGATGCATCGCGAGTGATGGTCGATGTGGGGCCGTGTCCCGATCCGGAATGCGACATGGTCCATGGCAATGGGGGACTGGCCCACGAAGATGTGGTGTTGCGACTGAGTGTAGAAGCTGATGGCAGTGAGAAAATCCGCGAAGCTGAAGCGTTTATCCAACAGCTTCGGCGCGCCCAACTCGAACAGTTACGAGGCAGGTGAGCGTGACCCTTCACATTGACGCGCTCTTTGCTGGTGCTGCCCATGCGGTTGGGTTTACCTCCAACGACCCTGCTGATAACTGGCAGCACGCGGCCTTGGCAGCCGGGCTACCGGAAGCTAAACGCGCGGTCGTCGTTTTGATTGACGGAATGGGCTTTGCTCAGCTGGAACATTATCGCGGCCATATTCCCTTCTTACGCCGGTATCTGCACACCACCGCCCTTACCACCTTCCCCTCGACTACCGCATGTGCCATTACCAGCTTCGCAACCGGCTATCCTCCCGGTAAAACCGGGATGGCAGGGTTTACCCTCAAAGATCCCCACCGGGGTCACCGATTACAGCTGTTATCATTTTTGGCCGGTGATTCGATGCGCCCCAATGCCCACGGGCGCGTACAAACCACCCCCGCGGATCCGCGGTGTTGGCAGCCGCATCCCCCGATTGCTGCGCGCTGCGAGCACCAGGGGAGGATCTGTTCGGTTGGACCGGCAAAGTTTGCTGGGACCGGACTTACGCTGGCCGCATGGCGGGGAATCCGCCAGGTCTTTGCTGGCGATCTCAGTGAGCGAGTCGAATGTGCCCTTCAGCAATTACGTACTGACGCAACGCTCGTGTATCTGTATTGGGAAGCACTTGACCATGCCGGCCACAAATTCGGGTGGAATTCGCCCCAGTGGGTAGCAGAAGTTGAAAATGTTGACCGCCAACTCGCCCGCCTCGCATCGCGTTTGCCAGCCGAGACGCTATTGGTGATCACTGCCGACCACGGAATGGTTGATATCACCAACCGGATTGATCTTGCCGACTTTCCCGGTGCAGCGCAATGGGAAAGTGCGGGTGAAGAACGTGCCTTACACGTCTATTTCCCCGCGGATATTGATCATGATGAGGCCGCTGCTGACCTTGCCGCTTGGGTTGGCGAACGCGGGCAGGTGATAGGGCGCGATGAAATGGACCGCCTCATGGGCGGGATTGACCCCGCCATCGCCGCACGATTTGGCGATGTGATGATTGCAGCCCACGACCAGTGGGGAATTTCTGACCGTCGGTGGATGAGTGCGGCACAGCGCTCCCTGATTGGCGCCCACGGTTCGATCAGTGCAGCTGAGCGCACGATTCCGGTGATGGTGCTGGCGAACTAGGGCGCAAGTCTAGTCTTCCGGCGGTGTACCAAAGACGATTTCATCCCAACTGGGCACACTTCGCCGGTTACTGCGCCGAGAGTTAGCGCGTTTACGCTGTGGTTTCTCCCGCGGTTTTTCCACCTCAAAATCGAGTTCGTCTTCGCTTGGTGCATCAAGTTCCGGCTCGGAGTCACTGCGCGCCTCGTCACCGCTCGCGGGGGTCTCATCGTCAGGTGACATATTCGGTGGGAATGGAAGGACGACCGCGTCGTTTGCTTCTTCAGGCCGCGGCGGGTGGGCCGGTGGAATCGTATCACCATCGATATCAAGATCATCATCGAGTGCGATGGCGCGGCGGCCGCGGTGGCGGGCTAGCCGTTCAAGGATCGATTCGGTGGGATTGTCATCCACCTGCCGTGCGCGCGGCGAATGGGAGTCAGTTTCCGACAGCCACCGGGCCTCATCTTCCATTGCCCGTACCGATTTGGTGGTCATATCGAGACGCCATCGGGCGCGGCGACGTTTATCACCGGCAACATACTCGACGGGGATATTCCACGGCTCGTCCTCCTCACGGAACGCATCCCAGGTGAGGTCTTCCGTATCGACACCGCGATCAGCGAGCCGATCCAGGACTAGATCGCCAAGGGTGGGGGAGTCGAGTTCACGCCCGACCGTACATTCGCGTGCCTGCTGAATCGCCCAGCGGCGCTCGGCAATAATCGGGCCTTCGTAACGTCGAATGTAATCTTCGTTCATATCGCTGCGTTCAGCGATCTCGGCAACACTCGCACCGGCACGCAACATCGATTGAATATCACGTGGGCGGAGCCGCCTTTCTTCAGTGGAGATCTGGGGCAGCGGCCGGCGTAACGCCTGGCGTAACTCGGGCGTAATTGGTAACTGATACGTGGTGCCCGCATCATCGCGTAACACGACGTGACTGCCATCAGCCTGCAGTGACACAAACGTTAGCTTGCTCATACCTTCTCCCATACTCACGCTGTCAGGCTATCGACAAAGCACCGAAGTTTGCGCAGGGCACGCCGGTTGGCACCGAAATTTCGTCAGCTGTTGTGAAACTGTTGTGGAACATAAATGCACCAGAGGCGACACGGAGGGGCAAACTATGGTATGAATCCCTGGTACGCACCTGTCAGGGGTGCGTCGTCAACGCCCAACCTATTCGCGGAGTGTGAGGCCACGATGGCTACCGATTATGACGCACCACGTAAGAACGACGATGATTTAACTGAGTCATCGCTAGAGGAACTTAAAGCTCGACGTAGTGACGCCAGTACCGCCTCGGTTGACGAAGACGAAGCTGAAGCGGCTGAGGGGTTTGAACTACCCGGCGCAGATTTGTCGAATGAAGAACTGGCCGTGCGGGTGGTACCACGGCAATCCGATGAGTTCACCTGTATGCGCTGTTTTTTGGTCCACCATATTTCCCAGCTCGCCAGTGAAGACGGTGGTGAAATGATCTGTGAGGAGTGCGTCGACTAACGCGGCACCCCCTGCTCGTGGAGGACCCGTACCAGGCGGTGCGGGTCCTTTGTGCACACCAACCAATAGGGGGTGGGATCACGTGGATCATCCAATTCGATCCGTACCGCACTTTTCGCCCACGGCCGATGCACCACCCACGCGCGCTCATCGGCATTCACTCCGAGAAGATCGCGCAACTGTTCGCGGTTGATGACCTGTGGATGACGTAAAAAACGCAGCGGGATATGGGCATTTCCTACCCGTAGTTCGCTTTCACTTACCTCGATGCGCGGTGCGGTTGCGATCATAATTCCCGCGGCTGCAAGCGCGCCGACCACGGCGACAATAATTGCGGCGCCATTGCCAATTGGCACAAAAATTAATCCGAATGATCCCCCCAGGGCCGCAGCGAGTGCAATGTAAAGCACGGGAGGCAGTTCGTGCTGGTGCATCGTTTTCGTCTTCACACTAGCTACTGTGACACATCTTCGTACGCTTAGGTGCACCTGTTGGATAGCCACGATACGGTTAGGGGCATGGAATCTTTGCCTGTCCAACGTCTCGTGCCAACCGCGCAGCTGCCCGCACGCGCCCATCGAGGTGATGCCGGTGCCGATCTGTGTACCACAATCGATCTGGTTTTAGAACCCCATGCGCGGGTCTTGGCACCAACCGGGATTGCCGTGGCGATTCCACACGGCTATGTCGGTCTTATCCACCCCCGTTCTGGGCTGGCCTATCGTCAGGGTTTAACTGTCCTCAATACGCCCGGAACCATCGATGCGGGCTATCGTGGTGAAATTCGAGTGTTGCTCTACAATGCTGACAGTGGAACGACAATCCGGTTGGCAGCCGGTGAACGCATCGCTCAACTCGTGATCGTGCCGGTCGCGCTACCGAGCTTTCACGAAGTGTCCACTCTTGACCAGACCGATCGCGGATCCGGGGGTTTTGGATCCACGGGGATGACCATGGAGGAAAGTGCAAGACGATGAGGTGGTTTCGACGTAAACGCCGCGGCGCCCCAACCGAGGATCCCGCCTCTGTCCAACAGGCGCCAACTCCAGCACCGACTAAGGAGCCAACAGCCTCGGCAGCGCCGGAACAACCAGGCCCCTATGACATTAGCGAGATGCCTGACGATGGGCGCGAACGGCTAGATCTGGGAGTGTTACAACTGCCCACCTACGCGAACCTCGCCGTGCGCATCGATGTGGATCGCACCACGCGCCAAGCTGTCTCGGTTACCCTGACGTTGGCGAACCAAGCCGCACAACTACAGGTTTTCGCTGCCCCGAAATCACGGGGGATTTGGAAGGAGCTGCTGGCTGAACGCCGGGAACTTTTCCAGGCTCAAAATGCGGAAGTTATTGACCAACACGGTCCGCTCGGCAGTGAACTCGTCGTGAAACTTCCAGTGGCAACTGCTGCCGGCAGCGGTATGCGCGCCCTGCGAACCGTCGGTATTGAAGGTCCACGATGGTTGCTCCAGGTGACATTTTATGGTGATGCCGCAGTCAATCCGCGTGCCGCAACCGGACTTGAAGATCTCGTGCGCCACGTCGTTGTTAACCGCGGAGCGCAACCCTTCCCACCCAAACGGGTGATCCCCCTGACTATCCCCACCGAACAAAGCGATGATGAACAGCCACACCTACGTGCACCTGAGCGTGGACCGGAAATTCAAGAGACTCGCTAATGACCCGGCGTGACGATCGGCTCCATACTCAGCGCCATACGTTACCGATTGCGGAGGTCAGTGCGCGGATGCGGGTGCGCATCATCGGGACGATCGTCGCTTTAACCTATCGTGGCGCCGGCCGTCACCCGCGGCTGGTGGCGGTCCTCAGCGATGGGACGGGCCGCCTGAATCTCGTTTTTATGGGGCGGCGGACGATCGGTGGGTTCACCCCGGGGCGCAACCTCGTCGCCTCCGGCACGGTCATGCACGGTAGCGATGGTCTACAAATGATGAATCCGGCCTACCAGCTCCTTCCCGACAAGGTCATTACATGAAGACGAACCCAGGCGGCGTTCACCAAATCGCCGCAGAAGAATTTGATTTGCGGACCGCGGTGGGCGGCCCGCGCGGTGTCCTTGAATCAATAGCCCCGGTGCTGATCTTTCTTGCCGTATTCTTGCCCACCCACCGGGTGGGACTTGCCGCAATTGCAGCACTGGTTGTGGCGAGCATGTTGTTAGCTGCCCGCCTGATTGCTCGCACCCCAATCACGCAGGCACTTGGGGGATTCCTCGGCGTGGTGATCTGTGCGCTGTGGGCGTGGTATTCGGGACGCGCCGCCGATTATTTCGTACCGGGACTGTGGATTAATGCGCTCTATGCGATCGCAATGCTCGGCTCAATCGCCATTGGATATCCACTGATCGGCCTAATCGATGCGATGATTCGCGGTGACAGTAATTGGCGTACCGGTCCCTATCTGCCTCGCTACCGATGGGTGACAGCGCTGTGGGCCGCCATGTTCGGTCTCCGGCTAGCGGTGCAGTGGCCCCTATACGCCACCGATAATGTCGCGGCACTTGGGACAGCCCGACTCATCATGGGGGTGCCGCTGATGGCGGCAACCGTATTTTTCAGTTGGTTGGTCCTGCGCCGGTCTCACACCAATCCACGTGAAGGTTAGCGCTAAGCCGGCCTAGTCGTCTGTCATTAATCGCGATGCGGAGCTCGGCGGTGCGGTAGTAAGGACCCGCTGTAATTCGTGCAGATCATCTTCACCAAGTGCCGATACGACAATGAGGAGTTCGTCGCCGACCTCCAGCACATCATCAACGTGGGCAGCAAAGGGCTGATCACTGCGAATCACCGCGGATAACACCGCGGTTGGCGGTAACTGCACATCTCCAACGCGCCGATCAGCAAGCGGTGAGTTCTCCGGAATTGTGAACTCATACATTGAAGCCCGTGAGGCATGGAAGGTAAATAGCCGCACCAAATTGCCGCGCGAGACTGCCTCCTCGACCAGGGCGGTCATAATCCGCGGCGTTGAGACCTGCACATCAACGCCCCACGCATCATCAAACATCCACTCATTTTTCGGGTTATTTACCCGGGCGACCACCCGTGGTACCCCGAATTCGGTTTTTGCTAGTAAGGACAGTACGAGGTTGACTTTGTCATCCCCGGTTGCCGCAACCACCACGTCGGCTTCGTCGGCATGAGCTTGTTGTAACGCGGTGGGTTCACACGCATCGGCAAGTAGCCAATCAGCCGCTGACACCGATGCGATACGCATCGCGGAAGGTTTGTTATCAACCAGGGTGACCTCGTGGCCGTGAGACAGTAGTTCTCGGGCAATCGACCGGCCGACCGAACCGGCGCCCGCAATGAGCACCTTCATGCCTCTTCTCCTTCAGGTCCGCGTAAAATTGCACGTTCAACGTGTGCGACATCATCTTTCGCAGCGATAAAGTGCAATACGTCCTGTTCTTGAATCACCGTGGTCTCATCGGGAATGATCCCCTTACCAAGCCGGGTGAGGAAAGCAACGCGCACCTGTTCCTGGTCAACGAGCTGGTCTAAGGGCTGGCCAATCCACGCATCGGGCATACTCATGGACGCCAACGCAATTCGACCTGAGGTGTCAAGAAAATCAGTGGTCCCACCGGTTGGCAACATACAGCGCAACACCTGATCGGCTGTCCAGCGCACTGTTGCGACCGTGGTAATGCCGAGCCGTTGGAATGCCTCGGCCCGTTTTGGATCATAAATTCTCGCCACCACGTGCGGCACAGCGAAGACTTCACGTGCGACACGTGCCGCAATGATATTGGAATTATCATCAGATGAGACAGCCGCGAACGCATAGGCATCTTCGATGCCGGCCTGCTCCAATACGTCACGATCAAATCCCAGACCGGTGACACGCTGACCAGAGAAATCAGCGGAAACACGGCGAAAAGCGTCGGCGGTACCGTCAATAACTGCGACGGAATGTCCATTGTCATCCAACTGTGTTGCAATCATGGCGCCCACGCGCCCACAGCCCATAATCACGAAGTGCACAAAACCTCACGCTACTCTCATTGTGACCAGTTGCCCATCTGCGACATTACCCGCCTAGCATGTGATACGTGCAGTTTTCTCTCAGCGCAGCCAAGCGCTTTCTCATCGGTAAGCCCGTCGCCTCCCACCGCCTCGGGCAGACACTGCTGCCCAAGCGCCTTGCCCTGCCAGTCTTTTCTTCCGATGCACTCTCATCGGTTGCCTACGCACCCGACGAGATTTTCCTGACCCTTTCACTTGCTGGCCTAGCTGGGTTAGCACTCTCACCGTGGGTCGCTCTTGCCGTCGTGGTAGTCCTGGGCGTGGTCATCGCCTCCTATCGAAATACGATTCACGCCTACCCTTCCGGTGGTGGCGACTACGCTGTGGTGGCACATAACCTGGGTAAGAATGCGGGACTGACCGCCGCTTCTGCACTAACCATCGACTATATTCTTACCGTTGCGGTTTCTATCTCCGCTGGTGCAAACTATCTGGTCAGTCTTATTCCCGCGCTGCACGGTGCGCAAACCTACCTGGCAATCGGCGTGGTAGTGGTGATCGCGCTGTTAAATATGCGCGGAGTGCGCGAGTCATCACGGACCGTGGCGATCCCGGTCTACCTGTACATGTTTGCCCTCGGGTTGCTGAGCGTTGTCGGCGCGGTACGCTACTTCATTGGCAACCTTGGAATGGCCGCCTCAGCTGAGCTGACGATCAACCCAGAAATAGCTACTGAACAGGGCATGGTGGGAGCCGCCGGCCTGGTGTTGTTAGTGCGGGCCTTTTCTTCCGGATGTGTCACCCTAACCGGGATTGAAGCGATCACCAATGGGGTGCCAATTTTCCGCCGGCCTAAAGCCCGTAATGCCTCGATCACCCTGGTGATTATGGGGCTATTGAGCGCAACCATGCTCGCATCGATCATGGCGCTTGGTAAAGCCACTGGGGTGCGGGTTGCAGCCCATCCAGCCAGTCAGCTGTTTCGCGATGGGATACCGGTGGGTGACGGCTACTATCAAGCCCCCGTCATTGGTCAAATTGCTGCCACTGTATTCGATGGGTTTTGGCCACTGTTTGCCCTGGTGACCGTCACAACGGGAATGATTTTGCTCCTGGCTGCAAATACAGCATTCAACGGGTTTCCGGTCTTAGCCTCCATCCTTGCCAAAGATGCATTCTTGCCGCGCCAGCTCTATACACGTGGTGACCGCCTCGCATTTTCCAACGGGATTATGGCCCTTGCCACCGCCGCGATCATCCTGATCGTCGTTTTTGACGCACACGTTACCGGTCTCATCCCGCTGTATTTGGTCGGGGTGTTCATTTCTTTCACAATGTCGCAAACCGGGATGGTGCGGCACTTCACCCGCGAACTCGGACTGTCCACCGACGCGGACGAGCGTGTCCGGATGCGGCGCGCCCGGGTGCTGTCGGCCATTGGCGCAGTCTTGACCGCGAGCGTATTGATCTTAGTGTTGGTGACCAAATTCCGTGACGGCGCGTGGATTACCCCGGTTTTGATGGGCGGCGTATTTTTCATCATGTACCGCATCAACCGCCACTACACTCGGGTGGCCGCCTCCTTGCAATTACCCGAACATGCCGATGTCCGGCTGCTGCCCTCGCGGGTGCACGCGGTGATTCCAGTTGCCAGCATCGATCGACCGGCCCTACGGGCACTTGCCTACGCGCGGGCCACCCGGCCCTATACTCTGGCCGCATTACACGTCTGTATCGATCCGCAGCGCGCCACGAAATTACAGCGGCTTTGGCAGGAAAAACAACTGCCCGTTGACCTCACGCTACTGGATTCGCCCTACCGGGAAATTACGAAACCACTACTCGACCACATTCGCTCTATTCGTGAGCGCCACCCACGCGATCTCGTGGTCGTCTTCATCCCCGAGTATGTTGAAGATAGCTGGTGGAAGAACTCACTCCACAACCAGATGGCGCTGCGGTTAAAATCCCGGCTGCTCTTTGTTTCCGGCGTTGTGGTCTCCTCGGTGCCCTACCATGTGGACACACCCCCCGGTGGGACACAGTCGAGCCAACCCTCCGGAAAGCCATCACCGACAGAAAGCAACGATGACTGAACACTTCACCCTGACGTTGAAAGCTCCCGCGCACGGTGGGTATTGCACCACCAACCTGCCAGACGGCAAGGTCGCGCTTATTCGCGGGGGATTACCAGGCGAAATTGTCGCCGTGGAAATCAGCGAAGATCGCCGCCGCTATGCCATCGGTGAGGTCGTTGAGGTTCACCGCGCGAGTGCCGACCGCCAGGAGTCCATCTGGCCCGAGGCAACGCGCGAGGGTATCGGGGGAGCGGACCTGGCACATGTTAGCCCCGGCGGTCAAAGTGCATGGAAAGAAGCGGTACTCACCAATACGTTGGCGCGTATTGGTTCGCGTGATCTCGCCGCTGCCACCCTGGCGGTCCGCCGGCCGCTCGTGCGCGCTAGCGATACCATCGCGCTACCTGCCGCGATGCATCGGGAAGGATGTACCGGCGGGTGTGCTGGGTCACGCACCCGTTTTCGCACCACGGCCGATGATGATGGAAATCCGGCAATGTACCGCCTAGGAAGTAAGGACCTGGTTGGGATCGCAAAGTTTCCCTTAGCGGTGTGTAAACTCGCACATGCTTTTGCCCACCGCGATGATCACCCGCGTCGCGGGGAATACACCCACGGGATTACCGCAACCGGCCAGGTGTGGGATGCCCCCGCAGGTGCGGGACTTGCGCTGCGTGAAACGGTGCGAGTACAGGGCAGGAATTATCACTATCAGCTTGATAGTGACAGTTTTTGGCAGGCGCACTATGCGGCTCCGATGTTGCTTGCCAACGAGGTGGTCAGCAAAGCGCGTGAGAGCACACGGGTGTTGGAGCTATACGCCGGGGTGGGATTGTTCACCGTACCGCTTGCCTCAGAACTTGGCAGTAACGGGCTTATTCGCTCCTTTGAAGTTGGGTATCGCGCAGTTGGCCACGCCCGCACCAATGTCAATGCACTCGATGGTGAGCGCGCGCAAGCACAGGTTAGGCGCGCCCGAATTGACGCAGCCCTACTAACGCGTGAACTGGCGGACCTGCGTCCCGATGTCGTGATTGCTGATCCACCACGTCAGGGAATGGGGGCGCGCGCCACCCGCGCGCTGGCAGCCGCGAAGGTTCCGCGAATTATCTTGGTGAGCTGTGATGTGGCGGCGATGGCCCGTGATCTAGAAGTGCTACGCAACGCGGGTTACCGTATCGCCCACATGCAGCCCTTTGACCTATTTGATTACACCCACCACCTTGAAGTGGTTACCGTCGCCGAATACCAGCCAACACCCTAGGCAAGGCTACCCTTGGTGCCCAATCGCACCCGGCTGCGCGGGCTATTCACCCTCGCCGTTCGCCACTCGGTGTTACAACGGAACTGAGTGTTAGTTGGACAGATGCGCGCAAACCAAATATCTTGATATCGAGAGAGTTTTGGTGGGCATGACCGTTCACCTGGCCAAGGACGAGAAAAAGGAGAACGTGGTGGATTCATTCAACTCGCGGGCCACATTAACTATTGGCGGTAAGGCATATGAGATCTCCCGCCTCGATGCGGTCGAAGGTTTTGACAAGCTGCCGTACAGTTTGAAGATTTTGGCAGAAAACCTGCTGCGGACTGAAGATGGTGCCAATGTCACCGCCGATCATATTCGGGCACTTGCGAATTGGGATCCACAGGCTGAACCCGATACTGAAATCCAATTCACCCCCGCGCGTGTGGTGATGCAGGACTTCACTGGTGTGCCGTGTGTGGTTGATCTCGCCACGATGCGTGAGGCCGTGGCAGATCTGGGTGGTGCGCCTGAGAAAATCAACCCATTAGCGCCCGCTGAACTTGTTATCGACCACTCGGTTGTCATTGATGTCTTTGGTACCGCTGATGCGTTTGAACGCAACGTTGCGTTGGAATATGGGCGCAATAAAGAGCGATATCAATTCCTGCGTTGGGGCCAAGGGGCCTTCGATGACTTTAAGGTCGTCCCGCCAGGCACCGGAATTGTCCACCAGGTGAATATCGAATATCTCGCCCGCGGAGTGATGACCCGCGAGGTTGATGGTGTCTTGCGTGCCTATCCCGATACCTGTGTGGGCACCGACTCCCACACCACGATGGTCAACGGACTGGGCGTTCTTGGATGGGGGGTTGGCGGCATTGAGGCGGAAGCAGCAATGCTTGGCCAGCCAGTTTCGA
>JAUNVN010000241.1 GCA_030537655.1 Bowdeniella nasicola
CCGCGAGGTCACTATAACGAAAACAACAATGTGTGAAGCGTAGTGATGACATGGCAATCGGCTAGAAAATATGGACAGAGGTGAACCTGTCATATATTCACACAATCAAAAGACATTGAGATACCAATTAAAATATGACCAGCTAATTCTCAGAAGTGACACAAATTCATATAGCGGAAAGAGAGTAATTAAAAATGCTGACCGGGGGGAAAGCTGCACACGCAGTCGGCTGCTTTTCGGCGGTTCACACGCTTGGGTACTCCTCGATAGGATTCTTCCGCCCTTTAACTGGCGCCGGAAATATCGTGATGACAAAGCGGGTGTAGTCCCATAGGTGCGCAGGAAGACTTTTACGAATGTGAACCGCTACTAGGCATAACGCGATGCGAGAACTTGCCGGGGTCAGAGCCGTGACCTCACGTACAAAACCACCACCGGCTAGAGGATGATCAGTAGGGCAATAGTTGCCAGGAGCGAAAGCGCAATGACGCCCATAACCGCCACGCCGCCGGGATGTGCGAGGTTGACCGTCAGGCCCAG
The DNA here is from genome assembly GCA_030537655.1 of Bowdeniella nasicola. GTDB lineage: Bacteria > Actinomycetota > Actinomycetes > Actinomycetales > Actinomycetaceae > Bowdeniella > Bowdeniella nasicola_B. Next base: position 541 of record JAUNVN010000241.1, read on the forward strand.
CCCATTACGTTTGGCTACCCACATCCGCGGATCGTCATGGTTGACATAGAACATCCCCCATTTCCACAGGCGGTCATCATCGGGAGACTCTGGACCAGGGTGTTGCGATGCAGCCGTCAGGTTGCGATGTTGCCGAGCGCTATCGAAGACCAGATAGATGATTGGCAATCCGCTGGCGGCGACAACACCCCAGGTGACCCACACGATCCCAGCTGAGGTGAGCTGGAGCAGGGGTGCAACCGCCAGGGCGGTGAGGGTAAGAGACGAGAGCAGCGTCACCACGGCCAGGACCTGTTGCAGGGTTTTACCGGTAGCAAGCTGGAAGGTGCGTGCGGCTTTGGGGTTCCCGTCAGGAAAACGGGTGTCATAACGACGGCTGAGCAGCATGCACACCCCGATGAGCAGGAGATTGCTGATCAGTGAGATAAGCGGCAGGCTCAGCACGTTCGTCCAGGTGCGTGGTTCCCAGGTCGTCACCGTGCCGGCGAAATCATAGTGGACGGGAATCGGGTCAGGCAGTGAGGAGTATTGAACGCTCATCACGACCAGTCCGGCCAGGGAAATTCCCACCGCCAATATCAGCACCGGCCACAGCGGGGTGACTGGCTGCGTGGTTGTGATACTCGCACCGAGGCGTACCGCGACCTTGTCATACCAGCCCTCTTTCGCCTTCACCCGCATGATGGGGCGTCGGCAGAAGGCGAATACGACGAGCGCCCAGGCGACATATCCCAATATCAGCAGTGCGGTTTTTTCCGGCGTGCTTACTGCCATGATCATGGCCACCGCAGTGAGGATCCCCCCCAGGAGCGTCCAGATGCGGTAGCGGCGGATCGCCCCGGTTACCACCGGATGGTTGCGACGTTCGCTGGGGATGCTCACGCCCAGTGGGACGGTTGGCCGGGACATCTCGGGGAGTGCCACCGTCACCGCCACCGCCAGTGCGAGTGACAACAGCAGGATGATCAAGGTGGGATTGGTCATGGGGTTTCCTCTCGTGGGTTCAGCGAGCTCACCGCGCGTGTACATACCTCGGCAAGGTCCGCTTCAGACAGCCCCCGGGCGCGTCCTTCGGCGAGCAGGGTGTAGAGGCGGGATTCAAAACCCGCGAGGTAATCGGGCGGGGCGATTGCGGTGTCGCGATCTGCCGCCACGAAGCTGCCCGATTTCGCATTGGTTGCAACCAGTCCTTCAGATCGCAGCTGATCATAAGCCTTTGCCACCGTGGCGGGATTGATAGCAAAAGCGCCGGCTAATTGCCGCACAGAGGCCAATGGGTCGCCGCGATGTAGCTCACCGCGGGCGATGGCCTCCACGATGCGGTCACGAATCTGCTGATAGAGCGGCACCGTGGATAACGGATCGAGCGTGATATCCATCATGCTCCCATCTGTATTGCTATTAGTAATACAGGTACTC
>JAUNVN010000242.1:0-1177 GCA_030537655.1 Bowdeniella nasicola
CCCCGCACCGCGCGGGGCGGGCAGCTCGGGATGAGCTGGATGTAGGGAACGTAACCCACGTTCGCGCCGCTTCGCAGATGACAGCGCAAAGAAGTCGTCTGCCGCAAACTCCTCAACGATTACACCTGCCTCCAGACGGTAAACGCGGTCGGCAATGCCTTGCAAAAAGTGCAGACGATGTTCGGCCACCACAATTGCTGCCCCGGCATCTTTCAGCAGTTGTAACATGCCGGAAAATTCGATGATCGCTTCGGTATCCAAGTTTGAGGTGGGTTCATCAAACAGGATTACCGGCACGTCCATCACCATCGCGCACGCACACGCAACCCGTTGCAGCTGGCCACCGGAAAGGGAAGCGAGGGTGCGTTCCAATGCCCAGGTAATGCCGCTGCGCTTGGCAATATCGGCAATGCGAGTGCGGATTAATTCTGGATCGCGGGCGAGGTTTTCCAGCGGGAAGGCCATTTCGCTACGCACATCGGTGGTGAAAAATTGGGTGCGCGGATTTTGGAAGACGGTTGCCGAAAGCGCGCAGACATCGTGGAGTTCCACCTTGTGCATATCGTGTCCGGCCACTGTAATTGAGCCGGTCAGCTCCCCGCCGTGAAACTGCGGGGCAAGAGCGTTGATCGTGCGCAGCACCGTCGATTTTCCCGAACCGCTCGCCCCGCACAGCAACGCAACCTCACCGGGGTTGACCCGCAGGGATATGTCGGAAATTTTGCCGACCGGGATCGTGGATGCGACCGCTTCCTTCGCCTGATATTCGTAGGTGACCGCTGCAAGGCGGACCCCGGCGTCACGTTTGGCAGCCAATGGCGTGCCCGCCACCTGCTTGTCTTCGCTCACAGTGTCATCACCATCCATCCGAGCAGCGCGAGCATCACAATCGCGACGACGACATCGGCAACATGCCAGTGCAACGTCACGATCGTGGTGCGATCACGTGAGCGTCCAACCCCTTTGATGAGTGCCGCGGCCGCCAACTCATCGGCAATCCGGGCACTGGAGGCAAGGAAGGGAATCATCAACAGTTCACCGGTTCGTAGCGGGTGCGTGACCATCCCACCAAGGCCGGGACGCAATCCACGGAGCACCATCGCGTCATTAATCGCACGCAACTCGGCGATCGCCACCGGAAAAAACCGGATCATTACCATCGATGGCACCGCCACCC
>JAUNVN010000242.1:1187-1957 GCA_030537655.1 Bowdeniella nasicola
GGTGCGCGCACAATCGTCAGGGCCGCAGCAACATCGGGCACGCGCAGGGTTAACACCGCATAGATGCCCCAGCCGGCAATCACCGTAAAACGCACCCCCCAATAGGCGGCGTAGCTGATCAAAATCGCGGCGCGTGAAGACCACAGGAGCGGCAAAGCAAGCCAGAAGAAAGCAAATAGTGCGGCCACGGCGAACCATTTTGCGATCACTCGCAGCGAGGCGACTGACAGCAAGAAGACGAGGGTGAACGCCGCGACAAAGCCGACAAGCGCTCTGGATGTGGAGGTGAATGTCGCGATGTTAACCACCACGAGGAGCGGCGCGATCGTGCGCGGATCAAGCCGCAACCACGGCCAACGCATCGGGCGATCTGGCCCATAAAAATCGGTCGCTTGTGCACCGCGCGCGCCCGTTGCAGATTTAAGCATAGCCTAACCTTAGCTAATAGCGAACCTCTTTCGCAATAATGGTATTTACGCTGTCGTGAAACGAAATAGTCAATGTCAGCGGTTGTCTGATCGCGTGTCAGTAGGCAAATTTCTGGGTCACTCCAGGGTGATTAAGCGCGAGTGCGAACGATGCGTGCGGAGAGTTCTCACGCCTAATCTGGCGGGTTTACCAGCGGGTTCAGGGCAAGCACCCTGCTCCAATCGATGCGGTGGCGCGTTGGTGAGCTGCACCGAAACCACCCTCCACCCGGCCGCCACAGATATCCCAGACGAGGTCGTGCTGTAATAGGTGAGGAGGTAGGTCTAGTCTCGTTCCAAACG
>JAUNVN010000243.1 GCA_030537655.1 Bowdeniella nasicola
CATGCCATGGAAGCGCGCGCCCAACTGCGCCATAGCCCCGTGAAGCGAGTCCTACTCTACCGTGGCAATGCAGCCGTGCCAAATTCTGTTGTGGCTATCTGGCTCACACTGGCCGATTAAGCGTGTGCAGACGCCAGCCGGGACCAGCTGCAAAGGTTCCACGCTGTATTTCTGCCCAGTGGCAGTTATCCATCCCGCGAATTACTGGCATAGGCACATCGGTGATTCCCAACAGATTGCGCAGCGTCTGGGTGATGGCTGAACCGTGAGAGACAACGAGAAGCACCTCGTGTGTATCGAGGCGGTCAGCATGGTCGTTAACGGCTTGGCTCATCCGATCGCCAACGGCACTAGTTGGTTCGATCTCCATCCCTGCTGGCGCTCCCCCGCTTTTCCACAGCGCATATTCCTCGGGATAGTGGTGTTGCAGTTCGGCAGCATTCATCCCTTCGAACCGGCCAAAGCCGCGTTCACGTAGACGCTCGTCAGTTACTACCTGCACTCCGAGTGCCGTGGCAATTGAGCTAGCCGTTGCGAAAGCGCGGATCAGCGGTGAGGAGATCACGGTGACGCACTGGTCTGCAAGCCAGGAGGCGAGGGCCTTAGCTGCGTCGGCTGCCTGCTGGATACCGGTCGAGTTTAATGGAATATCAATTGAGCCTTGGACTCGGCGCTGCACGTTGTGGTCCGTTTGTCCATGGCGTACGAAAATGACGCGATTGGCACTCACACCGATGTTTCCTCCTCGCTAAAATGACGGGCAGGGCATTCGGCCCACAGGCGTTCAAGCGCGTATTCTTCACGCTCGTCACGGTGCAGTACGTGGACGATCACATCACCAAAGTCGGTCAGTACCCAGCGTCCTTGCGCATAGCCTTCTGACCGTAGGCGACGGACACCGGCCTTGTGCATCGCTTCTTCTACCGCATCGACAATGGCTTGTACCTGCCGCTCGGTATCTCCCGTGGCAATGACAAAAGCATCGGTCAAGGGCAGGCGCTGAGCGACATCTAAGGCGATCACATTCGTCGCATTTTTGCTAAGCGCTGCGCTAGCAGCAGTTTCAATCAACGCACTGGCTGACGCAAATGGGGTGGTTTCAGGCACTAGACTCCTCGAATATATCGGTGATGGTCGCTACCTCACGCACATCGGCAGCATCATGTCGGTTTTGATTTGCAACCACCCACACCAAAGCGGCAAGGGCGATCACAATCAGCACGGCCAAGAGCACTTTCACCCAGGTGGCCATCCCCTGAAGCTGTTTATCCTCATCCGCGCCGCTCTGGTGCACTGACCGCCGAGAGGGCAGTTCGGTTGCAGCTGGGCCAGGAACGCCCGGTACTTCGTCCTGATCGCGACCTAAAAGGGACACGCGTGTAGGTGGGTCACCCGGCTCGTCAACACCCTCCGGAGATCTTTCAGCTACGGCATTACTCACCGGTTTTGTCACCTGTGGAGGCGTGGGCAGTGCAGCATCGATCCGCGCTTGCAGCTCGGTATGTTCCTGACTGGTAGGGCTGGTGTACTGCTCAGGCGTAATGGTTTTTACTTCACCGGTGGCGTGGTCCATCACTCGCACCCCCTGGGCGGTGGTGGGTGGGGCGACCGGGCGCCGGCGTGGCGGGCGTGCCACTGCGGCGTCATCACCGCGTGCGGGGCTTGGCACTGAGGATGGTGCCGTCCCCCGATCAGGGATTTGGGAGGCAACGCGTGGAAGTTCACCTGTGAGAATCTCGGCGTAACGGGCTTCATCAACCGTTGGAAGCGCGGCGGCCGGGGTTTTGGGGACCCGCGGTGCCGGTTGGTTGGAAGTCGCCGGCGGCGTGGGTAACGGCGCGGGGCGCTTGCCGTGCGGGGACTCCTGTGGTTTTGCGCCGGGCATAACGGGTGCCTCTGGCAGCTGTGCGCTGGAGGTAGCCGGTGATGGGGTGGGCGGTTTTGGTTC
>JAUNVN010000244.1 GCA_030537655.1 Bowdeniella nasicola
GGCGGTCACGTTCTTTGACTCGCAGCGATGGGACAATACAAAAGGTGCACGTGTTATTACAGCCAACCGAAATTGACACCCATGCCGCATAGGGATTTTCCCGGCGGGTCGGCAGTGTCGAGGGAAATACTTTCAGTGATTCTTCAATCTCGACTGCCGCTTGACGATTGTGGCGACTGCGTTGGAGCAAGGTGGGTAATACGTCAATATTGTGGGTGCCAAACACGACGTCTACCCACGGGGCACGTTCAATGATCTCGTCACGCAGCTGCTGCGCCAAACAGCCACCCCCCGGGCGGGTGCGTTTTACCGCGGCAAGCTGCCCGAGGTTCCCAAAAAGCCGATTCGCGGCATTTTCACGTACCGAACAGGTATTGACCACGACAATATCGGCTCCGCCATCACCTGCTTCGGTAGCGCGCTGGGCGGCCGCGGGGACCAGTTCAACCGGCAGGTAGCCAGCATCGGTGAGCAGCCCGGCCATGCGCTCCGAATCGTGAACGTTCATTTGGCAGCCGAGCGTGCGAACAAGGTAGGTACGTGGTTGCGTCATCCGTTCGATGATACTGCGCAGTGCAAGAAAAAGCAGCACCGCGCTCGCGGTGCTGCTTTCTGGCGGGTTGTTGGCTAGCTCAACCCGACAATCTCGCCATCTTCATCCAGGTCGATCCGCTCTGCTGCCGGCGAGGAGGACAGGCCCGGCATGGTGCGCATCGCGCCGCAAATTGCGTACACATAGCCCGCACCTGCCGCGAGGCGGACTTTTTGTACCGGCAGACGCCAGCCTGTTGGAGCGCCCAACAGTTTCGGATCGGCCGACAGTGACAGGTGGGTTTTCGCCATCACGATCGGCAGCTTACCGTAACCCAAATCGGTGAATTTCTGCAGCTCTCGTTTCGCCAGGGGGGTGAAGTCAACACCATCGGCACCGTAAATCGAGGTGGCGATCTTCTCGATCTTCACTTCCAGGGGATCATCGTCTTCGTAGGTGAAAGCGAAGTGATCCTCGTGATCTTCCAAAGCTGTCAGCAGTGCCTTCGCCAAATCCTTCGCGCCTTCTCCCCCATCCACCACGTGGGTAGAGCGGGCCACTTCGGCTCCCATATCACGCGCGATCTTTTCAATCTCGGCGAGTTCGGCATCGTGGTCGGTGGGAAAGACGTTAATAGCCACAACCGGTGCAGCACCAAAGGACCGGACAATCTCGATGTGTTTTTTCAGGTTCTCTGCCCCGGCGCGCACATCGGCCACATTTTCTTCCAACATCGCTTCTGGCAGCGGTTTGCCCGGCACCACTTTGTAGCGGCCCGAATGGGTTTTCAATGCCCGCACGGTTACGACGAGCACGGCTGCATCGGGTCGCAATCCCGAATAGCGGCATTTGACGTTAAAGAACCGTTCGGCTCCCATATCGGCACCAAATCCCGCTTCGGTAAGCAACACATCACCCATGTGAATTCCGATGCGGTCGGCAATGACTGAGGAGTTGCCAGTGGCAATATTTCCAAAGGGGCCAGCATGGATGAGCACCGGGGTATTTTCGGTGGTTTGCATGAGGTTCGGATTGATGGCCTGGTGCATAATCACCGCCATCGACCCTGCGGCTTTGAGGTCTTCAGCGGTCACGGGTTTGCCCTGGTAGGTATAGCCGATGACAACCCGCCCCAGTCGCGCACGCAGATCCTTCAGGTCGCTTGCCAGGGAAAGGATCACCATCAGTTCGGATGCCGAGGTGATATCAAACGATGTTTCACGCGGGACGCCATCACCGCGAGCGCCAAGTCCAATCACAACATTGCGCAGTGCCCGGTCGTTGACATCGAGCACTCGTGGCCACGAAATCGCTCGCGGATCAATCCCGAGGGCATTGCCGTGATGGAGGTGGTTGTCAATCATTGCGGCCAACAGGTTGTGAGCGGCAGTGACCGCATGAAAATCACCG
>JAUNVN010000022.1 GCA_030537655.1 Bowdeniella nasicola
AGGAAGGTGAGGAAGATCGCCGCGCCGATAATTCCCATGACAACGCCAACGGGAATTTCCGCCGGGGCTATCAGGCTCCGACCAATAATGTCGGAGACCAGAACAAAGGCTGCGCCGCCCGCGGCCACCAGGGGGAGCGATCGGCGCATATAGTCGCCCACAAGAAGCGATACGAGGTTGGGTACCACCAGGCCAAGAAATGGCAGCATCCCAGAAACGACGGTGGTCACACCGGCGACAATTGCGACGATTACCAATCCGATCATGGTCACGCGCCGATGGTCGAGTCCAAGGGAACGGGAAATGTTTTCCCCCAGTCCCGCAACGGTGAACATATCGGCATACAGGTAGGCGAGTAGCGCGGCGATGGCAACAATCCATAGCAGTTCGTAACGTCCACGCAAGACGCCGGAAAAGTCACCGATACGCCACGATTCCAAGGTGCCCTGCAGGGTGAATTCCCATGCGAGGAGGAGGGCTGCAGCGCCGATGATGCCCGAAAGTACGATCCCAAGAAGGGGAACAATAATAATGTCGCGGTGGCGGATGGAACGCAGGAGGAAGAGCAGTAGCAGCGTCCCGGCGAGTGCAAAGATAATTGCGAAAACCATTTTCGCTACCAGCGGCGCTTCTGGTGCAAAGACGGTGATGAGTAAGATTCCCACCCCAGCTGATTCGGTAACCCCGGTTGTGGAAGGTTCGACATAGCGGTTTTGCACCAGCATTTGCATAACTAAGCCGGCCACGGCCATCGAAGAGCCCGACAGAATAATTGCTAATGTGCGCGGAATGCGGGAAACGAAGAGGATTTGTAGCTGATCAACGTCCGCTTTGCCGGTGAGAACATCACTGATTGACATGTGCGCATTACCGGTAAGTGTCGACCAGATTGCAAGCACGAGTACGAGCACGCCCCCACCGGCAAACCACCAGAAAGTGGCCGTGCGGGTGGAGGTGTGCTCCGTGTGGGGTGCATGCGTCAAGGTCGCCACGGGTGGGCTTCCTTGGCGTCGAGATGAGACATCGGATTACATTCCCAGGGCGTCGCCGATTTCGTCGAGCTCGGCGATGAAGTTCTTTGCCCCGGTCATCACGATGTACCAGCGCTCAGGATCGATGTAGACACTGTGATCTTCCTTGGCAGCGGTAGTGGCATTGACGAGGTCATTATCAAGTACGACCTCGGCGGTCGTGCCCGGCTCAACTTCACCGACAGCAGCATCACGGTCCACGACAAAGAGCCAGTCGGGATTGAGTTCCTTTAGGGTCTCAAAGGAGATCTTCTGCCCTTTGTGCCCCTCATCGGCCTTGGCATCATCTTGAATCGGTTCGAAACCGAAGATGTCCCAAATTGGTGACCAGCGCGATTTAGGGCCGTGCATCGAGACTTCTCCTCCGGAGACCATTGCGAGCATCGCCGTGCCCTTCCCCTCAGCGGCGCCAGTGTATTTGGCGACTGCATCGGCCACATCTTGGCTGGCCTGCGCTGCGGCTTCGGTTGCGCCGGTTGCCTGTCCAATCAGCATGATGGAATCCATCACCTGCTGGGCATAGTCCGGTTCATCCCACTTCACTGATGCATCAATGGTGGGATAGCGGTCTTTAAAAGCTTCGTAGGATTGTGCGCTACGGTTTCCGATGATCACCAGATCGGGGTGCAATTTTGCGATGGCTTCTTCATCCGGTTCAAAAAATGACCCGACATCGGTGACATCGGCATAATCATCTTGCAGCCAAGACGGTATTGATTTGGTGACGGTACCAACGACCTTGTCACCAACTCCAAGGGCATGGACGGTATCGAGACCCGCCATATTTAACACGACGATTGTTTCCGGTTCGGATTCAATTGTTGTTTCTCCCGCGGCATGCTGCACAGTGACGGGGAAGCCCGCCTCACTTTGCTCACTCGCGGTGGTTGCCTCGCCCGTCTCACCCTTCGTATTGGCGCTGGAGCCATCCGAGCTGCCACATCCGGCAAGCACTGCCGTCGACATGCCCACGGCCGCGGCGATCGCCACGATCTTACGCATCGACTTCCCTTTCCCTTCAAACGATCAGGCAAGGCTAACCTAGTAACCGGTCAGGGGTGGTGCAACTTTACGCAACGCATGTTTTTCGTAATTACGCGCGATTCCAACAAATCCACCAATTCGGTGAGCGTAAAATCACACTTACGAAAAGCTCCATTTACATCAATTTGATTGTTTTTACCGATCTTTGGGTGTCGCTCATTGACTGTGCGATCTGCAGCTATTGCAACGCGCTTCTACCGCGATCGCCAAGGGCTGTAACATTGTGCGCACCGGTCATCACAATGGCCCGCTGTTGCGCATCGAGCCACGGCCGTGCAGCTACGGATCGCGCTGGGTGGGCACTCACGACAACCGTCGTGGTGGCAGCTCCTGCTGGCTATCGCCCGGCACGGAGATATCCGGTGCTGGATTGCTGCCTCCACTTTGCTGGGTGCCAGCAAACGCCTGTAACGCTCTGCTCAAGACATTGAGCACCTCGCTGGGATGAGGATGTAGGGCTCATTCATGTACGGGCACGCAGTCCACCGGTGGCGCTCTGTGGGTCGTGGGCCACTGCTTAGCGATGCCACCGATATCAGGTTTGTTACGGAGCCGAGTGCGTTCCTCCTCTGCCGCGGATTGCAGACCCGCACGGATTGGAACGCTGGCTGTAACGATCAAATAGCTTGGCGGATATTTACGGGTGTTGCGCGAGCGTAATGGGATGACTCACAGTCAGGTGGCTGCGCGGAGGTAACTGCCCTAATTCTCGGCTTGAACGCAGCGATCTGTGCGTGCGAATTGCGGGCCCGGCTCCGTTCTTGCTCACGTGGTAGGTTCCTCCCGCCGCTGGTGGCCCGTGCTGATTTAGGGCGCACTCGTTGCGTCCCTCCCAGGCTGGCCGGACCCACGATCTCGCGGCAGCCAGCTCTTCTCTCCGGATCTCCCCGCTATCACCAGCCACGTAGGCCGTCATTGTTATCGCGCTCATCGTGCACCGTTACGCCCCCATCCCTCACCCGCGAGCAAAAGGAGCCGCCCGTTAGTCGAATCCGAGGGAGTCCGCAGCGGCAGGTACTTTTGGCCGATCGCTGTGGGGGTGGTACGAAAAAACCGCCCAGCTGCTGCTGGACGGGATGCTGCGCGCCCGGAGGGACTCGAACCCCCAACCTTCTGATCCGTAGTCAGATGCTCTATCCGTTGAGCTACGGGCGCGGGCCTGATGGCATGTCTTACTTTAGTCCCTTAGATGCCGCCTAGCCAAATTGAGCTACGTGATCCCGATAACGAAACACGCAACTGCTAGTCCTCGTTGGCAAAGCACAGATCGGACACTGGCGCGGCGCCGATACTGGAGGTGACAAGGCCACCAAACAGCGGTTGGCAGGTAGATGCGGTCAGTGCGGTAAGCGTATCGGCGGTGTGGACCCCGAGATTCTCGCAGCCGTCGTAACGTACCTCTGCCAGCGCCTCACCATCGCTGAGCACATGGAGGAATGTTCGCTGCGGCATACATTCGTTCGCTGGAATCGTCGGACCCGGACCCGCAGGGGCTTGCTCAACTGCTGTAACCCAGTTTGCAGCGGCGGTGGGATCCACCGTCCGCTCCCCGATCAGGAATGCGGGGTAGGCGGGGTATGTTGTCGCCCGCGTAACTGGATTCGTCTCGCTCAGCGCGGCGAGACTAACGTAGTGGCACACCACGAGTGTTTCATCGTGGTGCTGGCCGATGTCACCACTCGGGCCAGCGGTAGCAACCGTGGGGCAGCCCAGCTGCGATACGGCGACCGGAGTAACCGAATCGAGGATCGTGGTGGCTAACGCTTGGTCATCTGCGGCAGCTGGGAGGAAGACTGTCACATCCAACGGACCGTAGCGCTCGGTATAGCGGACATATTCTTCTGCTATACCCTGGCTGGGCGTGTGATCCGACCCGACTGCTGGTTTCGCTGCGATCCGTTTTCGCTCGGTGGGTTCGGTGGTGGGCCACTTCTCATCAGTAACCGCATCGGGGAGCGTGACGGCGACCTCCCCGGGTGAGACATCAACGTGTGGGGCGACAACCACGTGCGGAACCTGGTATTCGCCCGGCATTGCGTCACAGCCAATCGCCAGGTCCCACTGGTCCGCAATCGGTGGGATCAGACCGGGCGCGGTAGGCGGTACTTCGCTGGCACACCAGTCCGAGCCTGGTGGAATCCCGACTTCCCAGTCGGCTGGGACGCGAAAAGACAGACCGAGCTGGGTGACGACCTGCGTATCGCCGTTGGGCCGTTGAGTTTCTCCCAGGTGCTCAGGAGCGGTGGGCTCACCGCTACAGGCGGTGAGCCCAATCGCTAGTGCGGCAAGTACCCCGCAGAGATATCCATAGTGGCGCATGATGGGCCCGTCGTATCGCGAATTTCCTTGGCTCGTTTTCAGATTAAATTGCGAATACCCACGACGCCAGAGTCATGGTAACCAGCGTGATGAGCACCACGCCGATCAGGTTCAGCCACAACCCGCCGCGCACCATGTCATTGATGCGGATGTAGCCTGACCCGTAGGCAATCGCGTTGGGTGGGGTGGCAACCGGCAGCATAAAGGCGCAGGTTGCCGCGAGTGCCACCGGGATCACCAGCAGCAGCACATTTTGGCCTACCCCGATGGCTACCCCGCCCATGATTGGTAAGAAGGCCGCGGCGGTGGCGGTATTCGAGGTCATTTCTGTTAGGAAGATAATCAGCGCTGTAATGGCCACTACGAACAGGATGACGGGAAGGCCGGCGAGTCCCTCGGCACGTTCACCAATCCACAGGGACAGGCCGGTGGCGGTGAACTGATTGGACAGCGCCAAACCGCCACCAAAGAGCAACAGTACATCCCAGGGGATGCGTTTGGCCGTATCCCAGTCCAACAGGGTGATGCCGTTGGCCCCATCAACCGGGGTGATGAACAGCACGAGGGTGATTGCCATGGCGATTACCGAGTCGTTCACTCCGTAGTCTTTCAGGAAGTACGGCAGGATGATCCACGACAGCGCCGCGAGAATAAAGACGATCCCAACGCGTTTTTCACCGCGACTCATGGGTCCCATTTTGTTAAGTTCTTCGCGAATCAGCGCTCGGCCACCGGGAATTTCATCAATTTCCGGTTTGAAAATAACGCTGGTCAATAACCACCAGGCGATAAAAACGAAGGACCATGCAAGCGGCACGCCAACTAACATCCAGGTACCAAAGTCAATGGTGATGCCGTGGTTTGTTTCCAGGTAGCCTTTCAACAGGGTGTTAGGCGGGGTCCCAATGAGCGTTGACAGTGACGCGATCGAAGCACTGTAGGCGATTCCCAAGACGAGAGCGATAGCGAAGTTCGAGCGGATTTTCCCATCGGCATCGGTTTTCATTTCACCCATCAAGCTGAGCAACGACAACCCGATCGGTAGCATCATGACTGCGGTTGCGGTGTTGGAGACCCACATGGACAAAAATCCGGTGGCAACCATGAAACCGAGGATTAATTGTTTGGGTTTCGCACCGATCAGGAGCACGGTTTTCAAGGCGACACGGCGGTGCAGATTCCACCGTTGTAAGGCAAGGGCCAGGAAGAAACCGCCCATGAACAAGAAAATAATCTTCGAGGCGTAGGGTCCTGAGGTGTCAGAGAAGCTGGAAACCTGCAGGACAGGAAAGGCCACGAGCGGCACGAGAGCGGTGGCCGCCAGCGGAATCGCTTCGGTCATCCACCACACGCCCATCAACACGGCAATAGCAGCGGTAACGGCCAGACCGTGCGCGGTAAATTCCGGTTTGCCATTTTCAACGGCCTCAGCCGATGCCGTGCTTAAAACCTCCGAAAGCTGGGTGGGCATGATGGAGTAAACGATGACGGCCAGGACAACACCGACAGCAAGACCAATATATTTCCGGCGCAGCGGTGCACCGGTGATTGGTTTCGCATCCTCGCCCGGTGCGTGAGCGCTACTGGGTGCGATATGCGGTGTACTCATGTCAACCTCCCCTTGGTGATGGACGTGCGATGGCCGACTCCACATCAATGTGGTCTACGCGGCACGCTATTATCCGCACCATAGGTGGTGAAGTAGCATGCGCGCTAGGGTTTTGAACAAAAATATGTCTCGATTTGATGACAATGTGGCGTGCGAACAAAATTTGCGCCAGCGTCAGCCGGATGTGACTACGACACCCGTAACCCACATCGGAGGGCTAGTCTTCGGCGGGCGGGGCAACCGCCAAGACAATTTTGCCGAAGGTTTCCTCATCATCGAGAAGTTGATGGGCGCGCACGAAGTCACGCAGCGGCAAGGTGGCATGGACCTGCGGCTCAATCGTATTGACGTGCTGGCGCATGGCGGCAACAATTTCCGCTTTGCGCTCGGCTGGCAGGGCACGCAGGGTAGAGCCAATCAGTTGTAACCGCTTTGTTAACAACGAGCCGAGGTCAATCTCGGTGCGGCGTCCACGCTGCATCCCAATACAGACCATCCGAGCGTCGGTGGCTAGCAGCGACAGGTTATCAACCAAGCCCCCAGCGCCGAGGATATCGACGATCAGGTCAACCCCATCACCACCGGCACCTGCTCGTAACTGCTCAATCGCATCACCATCGTGATAGTTCACCGCTACTGCCGCTCCAAGCTGGCGACAGCGATCACATTTGTCTGCCGATCCTGCCGTGGTCAGCACGCGCGCACCGTGTTGGGTGGCCAGTTGGATAGCAATGGAACCCACGCCACCCGATCCTCCGTGAATGAGCACGGTTTCACCAGCCTGGAGTTTGCCTAACATGATGAGATTCAGATAGCTGGTCGCAAGGGCTTCGGGAAGCGCTGCAGCTTGCACCATATCCAGGTGGCTGGGAATTGGGAGACACTGCCCCTCGGGAACCGTGACATATTGCGCATAGCCCCCGCCGGTGAGCAATGCCATTACGCGCTGTCCAACGTCGATACTCCCAACAGCTGGGGATGCGGCCACCACGACTCCGGCAACTTCTAAACCAAGGATGTCACTAGCTCCCGGTGGCGGTGGGTAGTGTCCCGCGACTTGGAGGAGGTCTGCACGGTTGACCCCAGCCGCATGCACCTGGATCACCACCTCGCCACTTTGGGGACGTGGGCAGGGAAGATTCGCGAATTTCAAGGTGAGCGGGTCGATGGCATGCATAGTGCCAGTGTGGCATTAACAATGCGGATGCGGGCGGGCGCTGGCGCGACAATTTAGACTGATCGTCGCCTGGTGGGTAAACTGCTGTCAGTGTGCTCCCGGTGGAGCACTGGTCTGGAGGGTTGACCGAGTGGCCGAAGGTGACGGTCTTGAAAACCGTTGTGCGGGCAACCGTACCAAGGGTTCGAATCCCTTACCCTCCGCAACTGCCCGCCCTGATTTTGTTGGGGCGGGCATTTTCTTCGTAGAAACCGCGTAATCATGCGGCAAACTCACCCCCTACTGAGTAGTACTGAGCATTATTAGATACTCCAAAACGGTCAGTAATATGCTGGAGAAGGGTTCAATTAGCGAGGTGCCGACCATGGCGCGGTCTCAATTTGGTTTCTGCACCAAATCAGGCCGGGGCTATCGTGGCAGCTACACGGTGCGCGGCAGACGGTCCCCTCCGCAACTGCCCGCTCCGAAGATTTCGAAGCGGGCGTAACTGTGATGACAGCGGCTAGCAATACGCATCACTGGATGGAGTTTCGCACGCTCCCATCCCCACTCTGGCGAACGAATACGTCGATAACGGCACGCAGGCGCGTAGCCAATCGGGGCGAGAGCCGCGCGATAACATCGGCCTGACCTTTCAGTAGATGCCGGTCCAACACCGCGCTCACTTTTGGAAAACTGATAAAAATGGGTAAGCTAGAACAACACCCGAGGAGACGTCGCATAGTCTGGTCTAGTGCGCGGCCCTGCTAAGGCCGTGACGGGGCTCCCCCGTCCGTGGGTTCAAATCCCACCGTCTCCGCAATTCTCCCGTCTTAACTCTTAAGGCGGGAGTTTATTTTTTCTCCTCACCGTCGCTCCGCCTTGGGTGCGCAAAGCGCTCAATCCACGCTGATATTGCTCCACCTCGATGGTGGTTCACCCGGTTTTCACACCCATCAGATCGCACCCTCATCCCGATTTCAGCATGTCGTCCTAACGTTTTCAGCTCAACGAGAAGGTTGGCTCTTTTGTGGTTACAGTTGGACAAAACGAGTGTCATTTCCAGGTGGTGTGCCGGTGAGTAAGCAGGCGTGGACAGTAGCCTTCGCATTTGTGGGCCTGACGGTCGGAGCGGGATTTGCCTCGGGACAAGAAGTCCTCCAGTATTTCGTTTCCTTTGGCATTTCAGGGCTTTGGGGGGCGGTGCTTGCCGCGGTCATCTTTTCCTTTGCGGGGATGGCGATCGTCCAGCTTGGCTCCTATTTTCTTGCCACCAACCACAACGTGGTCTTGGCGGGAGTGAGTCGGCCCCTGACCTCTAAAATTTTTGATGCGCTGATCACGTTCACGCTTTTTTCTATCGGATTCGTGATGATTGCAGGCGGTGGATCAAACCTGCAACAGCAATTCGGGTGGCCATCGTGGATCGGTTCGGCCCTCATTACCCTCGCGGTTATTACCGTGGGGATGCTCGATGTCAAACGCGTCACCGCGGTTATCGGCGCTCTCACACCGGTGATGGTGGCATTCGTGGTCATTGCGATTACCTATTCACTCACCCATATCGATGCTCCCTTCACGAGGTTAGATGCCGTCGCCCGCACGGTTGAATCCACGCTGCCAAACTGGCCGCTATCAGCACTGAACTACGTGGCGATGGCCTTGAGTTTGGCGGTATCCATGACAATTGTGATGGGCGGCGATATTACCGATCCTCATGCTGCCGGTCGCGGCGGCCTGATGGGTGGGATGCTCTTTGGGCTCCTGCTGGTTGCGACCACAATCGCGCTGTTTGTAAACGCGCCGGCGGTAATCGGTTTTGATATGCCGCTACTCGAAGTGGTCAATATGATCGCGCCGTGGCTGGGCCTGGTGATGTCCCTGGTAATTTTCGTGATGATTTTCAACACCGCGATCGGAATGTACTACGCGCTGGCGAAGCGGTTTTGTTATGGATCAATCCCCCGGTTTCGGATGCTAATCATCGTGTTATCACTAATCGGATTTGGCCTGTCCTTCCTCGGGTTCACCACTCTGATTGGTTACCTCTACCCCGTGATTGGCTACACCGGATTTTTCCTCATTGGTCTGCTGGTCTTTTCGTGGGTACGCTCTCGACCCGAAATTGAAACTGAGTATGTCCGGCGCCAACGCATTCGTCATTCGCTGCGCGATCTGCTCAGCCCTAAGCGCCACCTGAGCAGAAAGGGTCGTGCACGCCTACGCCGCGACCTGGATGCTTCACCTGCCGATTCGCAGGCACTAGCCACGTCTCTAGCTGAAGAACTCGGTGCCGAATACGACGATATTCCTGACTATTCACCCCAGGCGCCCGTGCGGTTCACCACCGTTGATGAGATCTATCCAAAAGACGAACGCCCACGTAACTAAGTGGCCACCGCCAGCGGGGTGGCCAACGCAGTAGTGGGCAAAATCAGCGCCTGGAAGGCATGATAAATATCGGGTCTGCCCACCCAGCAGGTCGATGCGGGCTGGTTGTGGTGATCAAGTTCGTGATGCCACACGCCCGGACGAACGATGAGATATCGGTGCGCATAGGCAGCAATCGTCCTCGCCCACTGCTCCCAGGTGCCACGCTCACCAAATGTGACACCCGCGGTAAGTCGCGGCGCTAGCTCATCTGCGAACTGCATCCCCGCATGAACTGCCGCATAGGCCTCACACACCACCCAGTGCATGCGCGCACGCACGATCGGTGTGCCAGCAAAATCAACCGTATAGATCGGTCCGGGTGCGCCATCAACCTCCCAGGCTTCCCGCCATGCAGCCACACACAGTTCACGCGCATTGGTGGCAAGCCTCCAACGTTTTGAGGCATCAATTCGGTCATCTGCCTGGGCGAGCAGATGCCAGGTTAGCCGCGCCCATTCCCACCAGTGGCCCGGTGTCGCACCATAGGGTCGGAACGGATCGGCTGGATTTTCACGGTTAAAATCGAGTTGTACCTCACCGGTCGTGTCCAGATGTTCGGGAATACGCCAGCAATACGTGGGTGCGAGTTCACCAACAACGGCGGTGGTTAATTGCTCGGCAATCTCCAGCCATACTTCATCACCGGTGATCGCACCAACGGCGAGCGCTGCCTCGACGCTGTGCATTGCACAGTTAACCCCGCGATAGGGCTCTGAGTGGTCCCAGGTGCGAGTGTAACGTTCGTGCACCCAGGTGCCATCAAACCAGTGGGCATGAAAATCAGCGCTGGCGGCGTGCAGTAACTGCTCGCCACCGGCAATATTCGCTCCGACCGCACTCGCGGCAGCGAGCAGTACGAAGGCGTGTGCATACCCTTCTTTTTGTCCTTCTCCCAGCGGTTGACCGGTGTGGAAATCCAGCGCACTGTAATAGCCACCGAATCTCTCATCATGAAATACGCCGTTAAGGCAGGCAATCCCGTGCGTGGCAAGCTCGCGGTACTCGCTGGCATTAGCGCCGTGACGTTTTGCTGCCAATGCAAAACAGTGGGTCATTCGGCAGGTAATCCACAGCTGGATCCCCTGTGATGGCAGTGGGGTGCCATTGGCGTCGAGATAGGCAAACCCATAGCGACTTCGCGCCTTGGCTCCCCACTGCAACAGGGCTTGGAGGGCATTACTGCGTTCACTCACCGGCACGTTCCTTCGCGGTTATCCCTTCACTGATCCGGCAAGCAGCCCCCGCACAAAGTAGCGTTGCAGCGAGAGGAAGACTACGACGGGAACAATGATTGACACGAAGGCGCCCGCCGTGAGCAGATGCCAGTCTTGGCCACGTGACCCCGCCATTTCCGCTAGTCGCGCGGTAAGCGGCTGCACCACGTTATTTCCTCCAGTGAAGGTAAGCCCGACGAGCAGGTCATTCCACACCCACAGGAACTGGAAGATCGCAAAGGATGCGATCGCGGGGATAAGCAGCGGCAACATGATTTTCATAAACACGGTCACGTGGCCGGCACCATCGACGCGTGCAGCTTCAATGAGGTCCTTTGGAATTTCTGCCATAAAATTGTGCAGCAAAAAGATTGCCAGTGGCAAGGCAAAAATTGAGTGACCCACCCACACGGCGATAAATGGGAATTTCTCCATCAAACTCGTTCCCGAAAACAGCCGCAACAGCGGGATCAGCGCCATTTGCAGCGGCACAATTTGCAGGGCAAATACCATCACGAAAACGGTGTCACGTCCGCGCCACTGCAAGACCGAGAACGCATAGGCTGCAAGGACGGCAACGGCAAGCGGAATGAGGGTAGCGGGGATGGTGATGACCAGCGAGTTCATAAAGTAGTTTGCCAATGCTCCCGACGATGCCCTGCCAAAGAGTACTTCCTGGTAGTTTTCCATCGTGAAGTTCGGGTTGGTGAAAAATGTCCACCACCCGCTGGATTTGATATCCCGCTCCGGTCGGATCGAGGAGATGAGCAGCCCGAAGGTGGGAATAGTCCAGATCACGGCGATCAGCAATGCGATTGCCGACGCGATCCGATTGGTGAGCATCTTTTTTGCCGATGCGGCCATATGTTCGCCGCGGGGTTTGGAGCCAGCAGGTCGATGCTGATTGTGATCAGCCTGGGGCACTGTTGCGGTGGTCATGCGCCACGCACCTCCCGGTTCAAAAGCATTTGCCGCACGTTGTACACAACGATGGGGATCACCAGGATAAAGATAATCACCGACAGCGCTGAGCCGTGGCCATTATCAGCAAAGGTGAAGGATTGGTCATACATCTGGTTGGCGAGCACCTGGGTGCCGTATTTTGCTCCCGTCATGGTGCGCGGAATATCGAAGATCTTTAACGTCGCAATCGTAATGGTGGTCAATACCACCACCAGGGTGGGACGGATGGAGGGGATGGTGATGTTTTTGAACATTTGCCAGGCATTGACTCCATCGAGTCGGGCCGCTTCTACAATATCGTCGGGTACCGCCTTAATGGCGGCAGACAGCAGCACCATTGCGAATCCGGCTTGGATCCAAATCATCACGATAATCAAGAAAAATGTATTCCACGGGGCATCTTGTAAGAATCGGACCGGTTCACCGCCAAATGCGGTGATCAATGCGTTTCCCAGGCCGATCTGTTCACGGAAGGCACCTTTGTAGTCGTAGACGAACTTCCAGATGATACCGGCGCCCACAAATGAGATCGCCATCGGCATGAACAGCAGTGTTTTCGCAACTTTTTCAAAGCGCGACTTGTCAATCAATACCGCATAGATTAGCCCGATCGCGGTGGAGACCAACGGTACGAGCAGCACCCACCAAAACGTGTTGACAAATGATTGGAGTGAATCCGCGTTGGTAAATACCCACTTGTAGTTCTCCATGCCCACAAATTCGGTAGAGCGCGAATTGTAGAACGACATGATCGTGGTGCGGATGGCAGGATAGATCAACCCGACGCCAAGCATGATGAGCGCTGGGCCAGCAAAGATGGCCGGGGCGAGCCACCGGCGCCATTTTTCAGGAAGTCGATCGGCGATGCGCGCAAGCAGCATCAAGGCGATCACCACAACGGCGAGCGCCGCGATGGCCAGCACCATCTGGCCGATCTTGGAGTTTAGCATCGCATGTCCTTGCAGGTTGGAAGTGACCTTAGTGCCGATGGACGCGCCAGCGCGGGGGCAGCCTGGCGACTACCCCCGCGGGCACGTTCGGTCACCTGCACCAAGGCAAACGGTGATGGAACTTCACTAGCCCTTGGGCCAGGAAGCTTCGATTTCGCTGAGAACGGTATCGAGGGTCTTGGACTTGTCAATCCACTGGGTCATCCCGGTCCAAAACGATCCGGCACCGACTTCAGAGGGCATTAGGTCCGAGCCGTCGAACCGCGCCACAGCATTTTCGTCTTGCAGCAGTTCGATGGCCTGCTGCAACACCGGTGAGGAGGCCTTAGCAGCGTCAACGTCCTTGTGAGCCGATGTGACGCCACCGATTTCCACGCGGGTGTTCGCCCACAGTCCAGAGGACATGTAGGCCTGGACTGCCTTGGTTTCATCCTTGTCATTAAAGGCGCCGACAACTTCACCGGCAACCAGCAGCGGAACTTCACCTTCGGTTACAGGAGGCAGCGGGAAGGCGAACACTTCACCTTCGGGGCCCACATCGGTGCCTTCGGGCCACTGAGCTTCGTAGAAGGAGGCCTGACGGTGCATGAAGCACTGACCATCAAGAATGGGCAGACCACCATCGTTAAAGGAGGTGGAGGCAACCGAACGCGAGTCGCCGATCCCACCGTTGACATATTTGTCATCGGTAAGAATGGCGCCCACCTTTTCTGCCGCTTCCTTTACCACCGGATCATCAAAGGGGATTTCGTGGGTGACCCACTGGTCATAGACATCGCCGCCACCAACACGCAGCACGAGATCTTCAATCCAGTCGGTTGCCGGCCAGCCGGTCGCACCGCCGGATTCAATACCCGCACACCACGGACGCACAGCGTCATCATCACCATGGTCAGCAGCGATCTGATCGGACAGCGCCATCATGTCGTCCCAGGTTTCAGGAACCTCGTAGCCCGCTTCCGCAAAGGCGCTCGGTGAGTACCACACGAAGGATTTCACCGACGACATCAGCGGAGCGGCATAGAAGGTACCATCCACGGTGCCATAGGCTTTCCAGTCCTCTGACCAGCCTTCGTCAACATTGGCCTCAACCTCTTCGGGAGCGGCGACGATATGGCCGTCTTCAACCATCCGCTTGAGCAGGCC
>JAUNVN010000023.1 GCA_030537655.1 Bowdeniella nasicola
GTATCTCAACGTCTTTTGATTGTGTAAATATATAAAAGGTTCACCTCTGCCCATATTTTTCTAGCCGATTACCATGTCATCACTACGCTTCACACATTGTTGTTTTCGTTATAGTGACCTCGCGGGCCTTCGTCCCAAGTGGACGCGCATCTTGCCGACCGTGCAACGAGTTCGCCACCGGGTTTGTGAGGCGCCAGATCAATCTGCGCAACGCAACGATCATATTGTTGACTAGCGCTAAACAACCTGCATGAATAAACACACACGCCTTACTTTTGCTGATTGGAGCGGCTGGCATGGGTTACGATAAGTCACCACTTCCACGCCCCCTCCCCCGATTTTAATTCGCTGCTATTCACCATCGTTAGCCGGGAACTGAACTGCTGAAATAACAGGGTTAATTCGCCATGATTGCAGCCGAAAATGACACTGCGCTCGTGTTGATTAATCCGTAATTGACGTTAATCTGATGGTGGTAAGTGTCGTTCAAAGAAAGGGAAGGTCGTGCGCAATACCTTTCGCCGGGCTGTCGCCATGTGCGGAGCACTTTGCGTCAGTTTAACGCTATCGTCTCCCGCTATCGCTCAAAATTCCTCCCCGGCGGTTGAAAGCCCGGGAGAAGCAAGAGTTGTCGTGACAGACAAGCTCCCCACACCTGATGGGTATGCGCAAGATCCGGCTACGGCAATCGGTCCTTCGTGTGGTTTGGAATGGTTTGAAACACCTCCTGCCATGCCCACGGAGTATGACTTCACGATGAGTGACGGTTCCGTGCAAACCCTGCCCGTCAAAGTTGTACGCCAACCACGCGACCAAGCCGTTGACAACGCCGAATGGAATAAACGGGTCGCCTCCAGGCTGACAGCTGACAGGCCCTGGGGTGAAGAAAGCGCCACCACCAGCTTCAATCTGATCGTCGACAAGCCCGGCGACCCAGCCGATGGCTTTAAAGGCGAAAAATTCACTCTCAAGCGCCACCGCCTGCTGATCACCGACCAAGAAGACGTCAACATCGCAGTCGAACTCGGCGAAGAGCCAACCCTGCCCAGCGCCATTGACATCACCTACAAAGGCCAGAAAACCTGTCAAAACGCTGAAACCGAAGGCAGCAAATCCTCACCGATTACCTGGGATGACCTAACAGACGAACAACGCGACCTCCTGGCCACCCCCGGCGCAACCTTCACTATCAACGGCACCGTAAACACCACCGTGCCCGGCAGCGACACCCCCGTCACCTGGCCACGCACCAGCGACAACAAGTACTACGGCTACACCGCCACCGCCACCATCACCGTCGGCGACGCCAAACCTGTTGGGTATGCGCAAGATCCGGCTACGGCAATCGGTCCTTCGTGTGGTTTGGAATGGTTTGAAACACCTCCTGCCATGCCCACGGAGTATGACTTCACGATGAGTGACGGTTCCGTGCAAACCCTGCCCGTCAAAGTTGTACGCCAACCACGCGACCAAGCCGTTGACAACGCCGAATGGAATAAACGGGTCGCCTCCAGGCTGACAGCTGACAGGCCCTGGGGTGAAGAAAGCGCCACCACCAGCTTCAATCTGATCGTCGACAAGCCCGGCGACCCAGCCGATGGCTTTAAAGGCGAAAAATTCACTCTCAAGCGCCACCGCCTGCTGATCACCGACCAAGAAGACGTCAACATCGCAGTCGAACTCGGCGAAGAGCCAACCCTGCCCAGCGCCATTGACATCACCTACAAAGGCCAGAAAACCTGTCAAAACGCTGAAACCGAAGGCAGCAAATCCTCACCGATTACCTGGGATGACCTAACAGACGAACAACGCGACCTCCTGGCCACCCCCGGCGCAACCTTCACTATCAACGGCACCGTAAACACCACCGTGCCCGGCAGCGACACCCCCGTCACCTGGCCACGCACCAGCGACAACAAGTACTACGGCTACACCGCCACCGCCACCATCACCGTCGGCGACGCCACACCTGATCCTGAGCCTGGTGAACCCACCGAGCCCGAACCAACACCGGAACCGGTCGAGACGGATGATCCGACTGACCCGGATCATGAGGCGAGTGAGTCCCCAGTTGAGGACGGCGAACCTGCGAAGCCGCTACCAGGGGACACCGCTCTGCCGCATACCGGAGCCGATGGTGTTCTTCCGTTGGTAATCGCCAGTCTCTTCGGCCTTGGTGGCGCTATGCTCGTGCTCCTCGGCCGGCAAAACCGGGAGGCGTAACCGCACCGGCTAACGCATCCGCACGGATGTGTCATCTCAGTTGAGGGTGTTGTCCTCGGTTCCCACAGAATCGAGGACAACACCCTCATATTTATCGGTGGGTCATCGACACGCGTACCCTCCTCACGGCCTTATTGTGATTCCCCACCAGGACATCGTCTCCGTTCAGTTCTTCCCTCCAAACCAGTGACACCATTGACACGACGCACATGAAGAGAACTCGCTGCCCACGAATTACGCTGCCGCTTTTCATCGGCTTATCAGCGCGAAAGCGATGACAGCTCAGTGAAATAGGGACTCACTGCGACTCCAGGGCGCTTGGTTCACGAGAGCGATTGCTCCCTCCCCCGAGATTCGCAAGCTGCCTCACATACACCAGGGATCCCAGCGCGCACGATCGAGACGCGTATGCTTTCACCAGTTCTTTTCCGATACCGATTCTTTCTTGATCTGCCAGGCTGCGGCGTCGCGCTGATGCTCCCAAAACTCAGCGAATCGTCCGCCAGATTTGCGTAGCTGTTCGGGTGTCCCATCTTCGATAATTTTGCCGTCATCAATAAACAGCACTCGCTCGGCGTGGGCGATCGTTGACAGCCGGTGTGCGACAACGATCCGGATCGGTGAGGCGTCGTTTTCCAATGCCTGCACAATGGCCACTTCGTTTTCGCTATCAAGCGCACTGGTAGCCTCGTCAATCAGCAGAATTGGTGCGGCTTTCAATAATGCGCGCGCAATGGAGACGCGTTGACGCTCCCCACCCGACAGGGCGGTTCCACCCTCCCCAACATTGGTTTCCATTCCTTCCGCCAGTTGGGCGGCAATCGGTTCGATCCGCGCCGCTCGTGCAACTGCCGCGATTTCTTCCCCGGTTGCCTCTTGAGCTCCAGCCGCGATGTTTGCGGTAATCGAATCGGCAAACAGGTAGGGGCGTTGGAAGACAACACTGATTACAGCGCGCCGCTGCGTTGTGCTTAGTTCCCACAACTCACGCTCATCAAGCATCACCGCGCCGCGGTGGGGACGCAGCAATCCTGCAAGCACATGTAAGAGGGTGGTTTTCCCACTGCCTGACGGGCCGACAATCGCGGTGGTCCCGGGTTTGAACGTGACGGACAGGTCTGTGAGTACTGCGTGATCGTCATATCCGGCGTGCACATGTCGTAACTCGATGCGGTTAGGAGTGCTCACGGGCGTATCGAGCACATCCGTCTCGCGCTCACACAGAACGGGTGCATCAATCACCGCGGCGATATCGTTCAGGCTGGTGCGGGTTTTCTCAAGCCCAACACTCAAATCAGCCAGTGCGGAAAATGCCTCGAGATAGCGGGCAAGTACGACGATCAAAGCGATGGCGCCCGCGGCGTTGAGGACGCCGCTCCATACCAGCCACACTGTGATCGCTGCGAAGACAAACAGCATGATATTTGTTGCCAGGTCAAATAGCACTCGCCCGGGAATCCGCCACAGCAGTTCGCCGCGTTGGGCCGTATGATGCGTGCGAGCAGCTTTTCCTGCCTGACTGCGTGCCGCATCGGCCCGGCGTGCCGAGCGCAGTTCGCGCTGAGTGCGCGCGAATTCGAGCAGCCGCTCGCCCAGGGCAGTATTCGCCTGTTCCGCACGCCGGTCGGCGCGC
The DNA here is from genome assembly GCA_030537655.1 of Bowdeniella nasicola. Classification (GTDB taxonomy): domain Bacteria; phylum Actinomycetota; class Actinomycetes; order Actinomycetales; family Actinomycetaceae; genus Bowdeniella; species Bowdeniella nasicola_B. The sequence goes on from JAUNVN010000023.1 coordinate 3,857, forward strand.
CCAGCAAGCCTCGTTGCTCCCAGGTGTGCTCCCCACACAATCGCAACACCCGCCAGTGCCGCCACACCGAGTGGCCAGGCGATAAACAGCAGTGCCAAGCCGATCGAGGCGGGGAGGAAAACTGCGCCCACCACCGGGGTATACAGGTAGGTGAACATGCCCGCTAGGGTGGGGCCGGTGGCGGCGATGGCTTTGCGTGCGGTCGCCGCATTGCTCCCCTCGAGCCACGCCAGGGGTACGCGCGTGAGGCGCTCGGCGAGGATTTCTTGGCTGACTTCAAGCAGGCTCCACCCCAGGTCGTAGCCCATTTTGCCGATCTTCCATTCGAGTGCCCAGGCACCTGCGGTCAAGACGGTGAGCGCTGCCAGGTAGCGCCAGGCGGTTTGTGGGGTGTCAGAAAAGAGTGCGGTGAGCAGTGGAATGAGGGTGACGGTGGCCACTGCCCGCACCATGATTTCCACTGCGAGCGCGATGTGGTAGCGCCGCAGCCGTGGATGGTCGGCTGTGGGCAGGAGCTGGTGGATGAGCGTAATCATGAGGACACTCCTGTCGAGACGGCGCCTGCCTGCCACAGCTGGCGATAGCGCCCGGGGGTGGCAAGCAGCTCAGCATGCGTTCCCATTTCGGCAATCTTGCCGTCTTCCAGGACGACGATCTGATCGGCGCCCACGACCGTGTGCAGGCGGTGTGCGATCACCATCACGGTGCGCCCGTGCATTAGCGTGCCAAGCGCGCATTGGACTTCGTATTCGCTTTGCGGATCAGCAAATGCGGTTGCTTCATCCAAAATCACCACCGGCGTATCGGCCAGCAGTGCGCGCGCAATGGTGAGCCGTTGGATTTCACCGCCAGATAGTGCGCTCTTGGCTCCCAGTGGCGTGTCATACCCCTCGGGCAGGTGGGTGATGCGCTCATGAATCTGGGCGGCGCGCGCCGCAGCGATAATTTCGGCACGGCTCGCCTCGGGGCGGGCGAGGGCAATGTTATCGGCGACCGTTGCGGCAATCAGTTGCGGGTCTTGGAAGACGAATCCGACGTGGCGGTAGAGGTCATCGGCGTTCAGTTCGGCAATATTCGCCCCGCCGATCGTAATGGTGCCGCTGTCGATGTCGTAGAAGCGTGCGAGCAGCGCCGCGAGGGTGGATTTACCTGCGCCCGATGGGCCGACCACGGCGGTGAGACTGCCGGCGGGCAGGGTGAGGGTAATGTCGCGCAGCACTGGGATTGCCGGCCGGTAGCTGAAGTTCACCTGTTCGAAGTGGACGTCGTGGCCGCTAGGGTGTGGGGCAGTCGGTGCGGTTGGTTCGCGCAGGGTGGGGGTTTCCAGCACGTCTTGGATGGTGCGCGCTGCCTGCATGCCGCTTTGCAGTTCTCCCAGCCCATAGCCAATCGCGAGCAGTTTTGCCCCAACGGTGGTGCCGAGGAAGAAAAATGGCAGCAGGTCAATCGGGTCGAGGGTGCCGGCAATGATGCGTATCCCTCCGACAATGGCAAGTAGCCAAATGATGGTGGCGGGGCTCGTCACCATACTCATCGCGGTGCGTTTACCGATAAAAGGGGCCTGCCAGCGGTCGAGGAAGGTGAGATATTCGCCGAGTTTGCGCTGGAAGGTCGAGCCGGCGGATCCGCCGAAGATCCGCACCACCGCTTGGGCATCCAGGTAGCTGGCGGCTTCCGCATTCATCCGCGCTTCCCACTGCTGTGCGGCTTTCACCTGCGCGCCTGACTGCACGATCATCACGTACATCAAGAACACGGAGATGAACACCGGCACAAACAGCAGCAACATGAGCTTCCAGTCAACAGTGGCCAGATAGATCAGCACCGCGATTGGAGCGACGATGGCCGCTACCGCATCCGGCACCGCATGGGTGACGACGTAGTGCACCGCGAGGGGATCGTCGTGCACGAGTTTTTTGATTTTGCCGCTTGCGCGCTGGGTGAACCACCCCAGGGGCAGGCGTGCGAGCTGGTTCAGCAGTGCGGTGCGGATCTGCGTGGAAAACCGCGCATCTTGCCAGTGCAACCACAGTTGCAAGACCACTTCGGCAAGGAGTGAAGTCCCCAGCACCACGAGCGCGGTGATCGCCAGCGACCAAATCTGCTCGGCTGGTGCCCCCGCGAACATGCGCCGCGCAAGTTCGACCGCGAGAATCCACGGGATCAGCTGGATGATGGTGATGAGCGCCTGCAAAATACCGGCAATGAGGAAAACCCCCTTCATTGGCGCGAGCAGGCGGGAGGCAGCCGCGGTGCGCCACGTGCCTTTCGGCGCTTTGTCCTGGCCTGAGCGAGCCGCTCGTGCTGGAGTTTCCGCTTCGGTATTTGTGCTGCTGGCAGTGGCTTCGGCTTGTTTATCTGCCTGCGGGGTACGCGATTTCCCCATCGCTTTGCCACCAATCCAATACGCCTGCTGGTACAGGTTTGTTTTCGGAAACCCGCATTCATCACGCAAAAATGGACGTAACGCTTTTAGTGACGCCGACTCGGGGCACACCCACGCGAACCAGTTCGACCAGTCGCGTCGCTCAATGGCTTCAACCAGGCTATGGGGCCCCGTGCGCGCAACGCGGTGCACATGCACGCGCGGATGGTCGGCCAGCGGAATATCATGTTCCGAATCGTGTTGAAACTCCAGATACAGCTCAATAGGTATCCGCTCGTCTACCGACTCGATAATCGTGTTGATCGCCGGAATTGATGCGGCGTCCCCGATCAGCAAGTAGCCGGCCGGATCGAGTTCGGGCGGCGTGAACTTGGTGGTGGCCATTGCCATGGCGGTGATTTCGTCACCCACCTTGGCGCGCCTGGCCCAGGCGGAAGCCGGTCCAGCCGGTTCGTGCAGCACGAAGTCGATCGCGAAGCGTTCACCATCGCGTTTCGCGATCGTATAGCCGCGTTGGTGTTCGCTATCTGCGCCATCCTTGTCAGGTAGCCACAGCCTAACCCAGGCGGTAGGTCCGCTTTCTAATTCTGCGAACAGCGTTGCACTGGTGCACCAAATGCGCCGAAAATCGGGGGTGATGTCTTCGGTACCAACCACCGTGATGCGATGGTCATCGGCGCCGAACATTTTCATCATCGCGCCCTGAAACCCGCGTTTAGCCATCATTTTCCTCCATCAGGGTGATCGCGCACAGCCGTTGATAGTGAGCGACCAGCGCGTTCATGTCATCGCCGTGGCGTTCGGCCACGCCCAACAGGTCACTGATTGCCGCGGCAATGAGAATCTGGCAGAAACCTGTGGGACTGACCGCTGGCATCTGCGCCGCGACGACTCCCAGTTCCCCTTCTGCCTGCACCACCTGCTCGGCGCGCGCGAGTTCTTCGTGGTATCCAGCGTTGGCCCGCCCTTGCCGGTCACGTTCGGCAAGGGCGGCAAGCGCGATGGTCAGTGAAGTGACCGTTGTGGGAAGGACGAGCGCTACGGGTGTTGACATTCCGCGATCCTGCAGCGCCTTGGTGGTCTCGCGCAGCAGTGCTGCTCCTGCCCTCCCGCGTGGGAAGAGGACGGCCAGGTAACCGCCCATCCCGGGATGCTCATCAATAAATTCCCAGAGTTGACGCGAAAACGACAGCAGATACTGCTCCACTGACAAGCTCGGATCATCGTCGATGGTGAGCTCTTCTAAGATCGCTTCACCCACGATGCGCTCCAGTTCCCAGCGCCCAGCAATATGGCGGTAGAGGGCCGCTGCGGAGACCTGCAGTTCGGCTGCCACAGCCGTGAGGCTGAGCTGTTCCATCCCGAGTTTTACCCCGGCAGCAACGATCGCCTCGTAGGTGATACGTGATGGTCGGCCGGTCACAACCTCCCCCTTAGTTAAACCCTTTAACTAAGGGGAACCTTAGCATAGGAATAGCTGGGGATAAATGTGTCATGGCACACGAAAGCGGGGGTGTTTACCCCCGCTTTCGTGCACTGCCCTTAGTCGCGCCGCGGCATTCCGCGCAGACGCACGGACAGGCAGGTGACACATCCTTCGAGTTTGATGAATTCGGAAATGTCGACTTCAATCACCTTGAGGCCGCGTTCGCGAAAGAGCTGCGCGCTTTGCGGCGCATCGGCGGCCATCAAGATCGTGTTGTCTCCCAGCAATACCACGTGGGAGCCGGATTCTTCGGGTACTGCCATGAAGGTATCCCACACCTCGGGGTGGTCAACCAGTGGCTCGTAGCCAACCACGGTGCCGTCGGGCAGGGCGGTGACCGCTGATTTTAGGTGCAACACCTTTTCCAGTGGCACCGCTTTTACCGTGGCGCCCAGTGGCTCCAGCAGCGCGGCAAGCTGACGGATCCCCTCTTCGTTGGTACGTCCACCACTGCCGACCCACACGGTGCCACCAAACTTCAGCACATCTCCCCCATCAAGGGTGCCCGGAGCGGTGATATGGGCAACGTTGTAGCCCAGTTCGCGCACCTTCTTTTCCGCAGCCTTTGTTTCCGGTTTGCGCTCATCGGCGCCAGGGCGGGCAATCACGGCAAGGTCGCCATAGACCACCATGGTGTCCTCAACGAATACGGCATCGGGAGCGCTATCGAGCGGGTCAACTTCGTGGGTCGTCCAACCCGCCGCATGCAGCGCATCAACATAGGCATGCCACTGTGCCAGTGCCAGCTTTGCATCAACTGGTTGGCGCTCAATATGGGTGACAATTCCGTTGGCAAGATCAGGCGAGGGACGACGAATCAACGCATGTTTTCTCTCCATGGACTCATCGTCTCACGCAGCGCATGGAAAACACAGCACGTTTTTGCCCCCAGGGGCTCTTCGAGCTGTATCGCTGGTGTTTTTGATGGCGCTCGCTAATGTGGAGATATGTGTGCAAAACCAACGAAAGCCGTCATCTTAGCGCGTGGACTCGGCACGCGAATGCGCGCGGCCAACGACGCCGTGCAACTGAACGCCGCAGCGGCAAAAGCCGCTGATGCCGGGGTCAAGGCGATGATCGATGTTGGCAGACCGTTTTTGGACTATCTCATCTCTGCGCTGGCAGATGCTGGCATTCGCGATGTTTGCCTCGTGATCGGCCCGGAACACGACATGATTCGTGACCACTTCAACAAGGTGAACCCCACGCGAGTGCGGGTACATTTCGCAATCCAGGAAGAACCACGCGGCACTGCCGATGCGGTCGGCGCGGCAAAGGAATTCGTCGGCGAGGATCGCTTTGTGGTAGTAAATTCCGATAATTACTATCCGCCCGCAGTCCTCAAGGCCCTGGTTGGCGCGCCTGGCGCCGCACTGCTTGGCTTTGAGCGCGACGCACTTATTTCCGGTTCGAACATTCCCCCTGAGCGCATTGCCGCGTTCGCGATCTTGGATGTCGGCACCAATGGTGAGCTCCTTGAGATCATCGAGAAACCCGATGCGAATACCCTGGAGCAATATGGGAAGGACGCTCCAATTTCGATGAATTCGTGGGTGTTTACCCCCGCGATCTTCCAGGCGTGCGAGAATATTGAACCCTCTATCCGCGGTGAGTTGGAACTAGCAGCTGCGGTGATGTGGGCACGCGAACACGGAGAAGTATTCACCGTCGTTCCCGTCGCCTCTGGGTGCTTGGATATGTCCCGGCGTGACGATATTGCCTCGGTGCGTGAGCGTCTTGCCGCCGTGCAGGTTGAGCTGTAACGACGTAAGTTGCTGCCCGTCCGTGACATCTGTTGCACTCGTATCCCTATTCTCCCGGATCGATGACCAGCGTCCTGCCCGAGGGGTGTGATGGCACGATCGAGAGGTGTCTTTAGCCGCGTAAGACGCACTCGTGTCGCGGTGGGGACTTTGTGGTTTGTATGAATAGTTCTCCAAGCGGTAACCAGCAAGAGAGCGTCATCGTACTTCCATCGTAGGAGCCGAGCGGCCTAGCAGCTTCGAGCACACTGTTCACACCTATCGGTCTGCCTGCCGCTGCGCGCCCACTTGGCTCGCAAGACTCACCTTCGGGTGGTTATCGATTATGGCCTGTGAGGCGAATTGTGGGGCGCTGAGTCGGAACTGATGTAGCACGCACCTCCCGAATCTTCACACGGTATAACCCCACTCGAAACAGCTGGCGGCAGTCTGTAAAGTAGCCGGGATTACGGCGCATAAGCCTCCCGGTTCAGCGCACCGGGGCCTGAGTGCGTAAGACTAAAAAACGTGGTGCGCTCGCCCAATTTAGACCGAGCGCACCACGCTATCAGTGTGTGGTCACCGCGCTGCTTACAGTTCGCAGGAGACGCAGCCTTCAACTTCGGTGCCCTGCAGCGCGAGCTGGCGCAGACGGATGTAGTAGAGGGTCTTAATGCCCTTACGCCAGGCGTAAATTTGCGCCTTATTCAAATCACGCGTGGAAACGGTGTCCTTAAAGAAGAGCGTCAGCGACAAGCCCTGGTCGACGTGCTGGGTGGCAACGGCATAGGTGTCGATGATCTTTTCCGGACCGATTTCGTAGGCGTCCTCGTAATACTCCAGATTGTCGTTGGTCATAAACGGCGCGGGATAATACACCCGTCCAATCTTGCCTTCCTTGCGGATTTCAATCTTGGAGACGATCGGGTGGATCGAGGAGGTGGAGTTGTTGATGTAGGAGATCGAACCGGTGGGCGGCACCGCCTGCAGGTTCTGGTTGTAAATTCCGTGTTCCATCACCGAATCACGCAGTTCGCGCCATTGCTGCTGGGTGGGAATTTCAATCCCCGCCTTGGCAAACAGCTCGGCGACCTTGGGCGTTGCCGGCTTCCATTCCTGGTCAATGTACTTCGTGAAGTACTCGCCCGACGCGTAGGTCGAATCCTGAAAGCCCTTGAAGTGCTCTCCGCGCTCGATCGCGATCTTATTGGAAGCACGCAGCGCGTGGTAGACCACGGTGTAGAAGTACATGTTGGTGAAATCCAACCCTTCTTCCGACCCGTAGAAAATCCGTTCGCGCGCCAGATAGCCATGCAGGTTCATCTGGCCCAAACCGATCGCATGTGACTCGTGATTACCGCGCACGATCGAGGGGACCGAGTTGATGACGGTCTGGTCCGAAACGGCGGTGAGTGCCCGGATTGCCCGTTCCACAGTTGCACCAAAGTCGGGTGAGTCCATCGCTTTGGCGATATTGAGCGAGCCGAGGTTACACGAAATATCCTTACCGACGTGTTTGTAGGTGAGATCCTCGTTGTATTGGCTGGCTTCGCTCACCTGCAAGATTTCCGAACACAGGTTCGACATGATCACCTTGCCGGCGATCGGGTTGGAACGGTTGGCCGTATCTTCAAACAGGATGTAGGGATAGCCTGATTCGAACTGGATCTCAGCGATCGTTTGGAAGAATTTGCGCGCATTGATCTTCTTTTTCTTAATGCGCTTATTGTCCACCATCTCGTAGTACTTTTCAGTCACCGAGATATCGGCAAACGGCATGCCATATTCACGTTCGACATCGTAGGGCGAGAACAGGTACATATCTTCGTTCTTGCGCGCCAGCTCGAAGGTGATATCGGGGATAACCACCCCCAGCGAGAGGGTCTTAATCCGGATCTTCTCATCGGCATTTTCGCGTTTCGTATCCAAAAACCCCATGATGTCGGGGTGGTGGGCATGCAGATAGACCGCACCCGCACCTTGGCGGGCCCCCAGCTGGTTGGCATAGGAGAAGGAGTCTTCCAGCAGTTTCATCACCGGGATCACACCGGAGGACTGGTTTTCAATCTTCTTAATCGGTGCGCCATGTTCTCGCAGGTTCGTCAGTAGCAACGCTACTCCGCCCCCACGCTTGGATAGTTGCAGCGCCGAGTTGATCCCGCGCGCAATCGATTCCATATTGTCTTCGATGCGCAGTAAGAAACATGACACCGCTTCACCACGCTGGGCCTTGCCCGAGTTGAGGAAGGTGGGTGTCGCCGGCTGGAACCGGCCAGCGATGATTTCATCAATCAGATCGAGGGCGAACTGCTCATCACCTGCGGCCAGGGTGAGAGAGACCATCACTACGCGGTCTTCAAACCGTTCGAGATAGCGTTTCCCATCGAAGGTTTTCAGCGTGTAGGAGGTGTAGTACTTAAACGCCCCAAGGAAGGTGGGAAAGCGGAACTTCTTGTCGTAAGCGTGGTCAAAAGCGCGATGGAGGAATTCTTTGGAGTACTGCTCCAAGACATGCGCTTCGTAATACCCCTCGGTGACGAGATAGTCGAGCTTTTCTTCCAACGAGTGGAAGAACACCGTGTTCTGGTTGACGTGCTGTAAAAAGTACTGCCTCGCAGCTTGCCGATCGGCATCAAACTGAATCTGACCGTTTTCATCATAGAGATTCAGCTGTGCGTTTAGTGCGTGATAATCCAGATCTTCACGCATCTCTTCTACGCCGGTATCTGTGAGCGTTTCTGCCAAAACTCTTCCAATCCTTCGCGCACCCGTTCGACATCGTCGGGGGTGCCCAGCAGTTCGTAACGATAGAGATAAGGGACCTTGCATTTGCGCGAGATAATGTCGCCTGCCAAGCAAAATGCCGTCCCAAAGTTGGTGTTGCCCGAGGAGATAACTCCGCGGATAAGCGAACGGTTATGTTCGTCGTTGAGGAATTTGATCACCTGTTTGGGGACCGCACCCTTCACATTGCCGCCCCCGTAGGTCGGAACGATCAGCACGTACTCTTCATCAACGCGTAAAAAGCCGTCCTTGGGGCGCAGCGGAATGCGCGAAGCCGGCAGCCCGAGCCGCTGCACAAACCGGTGAGTATAGCCCGACACCGACGAAAAATAGACGATGTGGCCCATCTGGAATCCCTCGCTTAGGCAGAAACCGTTGCGGCCGCAGCCTGACGGGCGATCGCTTTAATCCGATCGGGACGGAATCCTGACCAGTGCTCTCCATCGGCGAAAACGACCGGCGCCTGCACGTATCCCAGCGCCTTCACATTTTCCAATGCCTCGGCATCTTCGGTGATATCGACAACGGTGTAGTCCAATCCCTGTTTGCGCAGGGCGCGATAGGTCGCATCGCACTGCACACAGTTGGGTTTGCTAAATACCGTGATGCTCATAGCTGTCTTCCTCATTTCACTTCATCGCTGGGTGGCCATGGACTGCACCACCGGCTTTCATTGATGTAGTTCGATACACCAACCGGAGTGTTGTCACTGGCCGCCACTATACCTTGTGATCAATCCGAATGCCTACCACAACATATAGTGTCCCCCTATTGCATAACTGAATAATTATGCAGAGTTATCCACGCAATCTTGTGGACAAACACGCACGAGGTGTGCACATGTGTTTCGGCACGGTTGTCTCCCACCACCCCATCGTGGCGAGAACCCCCGACAAAAACGGGTGTTGCGGGCTGCGGTTAGGGTCAGGGCGCAGGTCGGCGGCGGCGGTGGAGGATGTGCATAACCTGATGCGTGCCGGCTGTGGATCTTGTGGATACCCGCCCCTGTGGCATGGCGGAGGCGGACAAATGTGAATAACAGCGCATCAGTGTTTGCCAAAACCGAAGCGCAAAACTCCGATGAGCCAAAGACTAGTTGGTGCCCCGCACATATTGTGCGGGGCACCAAGCAGGGCAGGTTAGATACGTGAGAGCATCGTTACGACCGCTTGCTTACAATCGTCAACCTGATCGCGTGCACCGCAGGTGGCAGCGACCATCACGTTATTTTTCAGAGCTTGAATGGTCACGACTACCTGTTCTTGATCCATCACCTTGGCAACGCTCAGCGCCCCGATTGCTTTTTCCGCATCAAGATCACTCACGTCAATATCTTCGTATTCCACGTTGCTGACCATTCCGGAGAAGTCGATCTCCATGGAGCGGCATCCATCTAACAGATCGTAATAGTCATCGAAGGACGCGCGCACCACATCGTCAGCATCACGTGCGATCACGCTCGATCCATCACCAGCCATGGCCATGGCGATATTGATCTCATCGAAATTCGCATCCGCCATTGCTTGCTTGGATACGTCAAAGACCCGTTGGCACTGTTCCGGTTTGATCTCGAATTCCAGCGACTCGGTCGCATTTTGAGC
>JAUNVN010000245.1 GCA_030537655.1 Bowdeniella nasicola
CAATTACCGGTAGTTAGGCGCAAGATGCGGCCAGGGGGCGGCAAGTTCAAGGGCGCGCGCTAGGCGCAACAATAACGCTTCACTGCAGGTCGTGACCGCCCCCAGGTGCACCCCGAAGGGCAGTTCCACCTCACGACCATCGCGGCCGGTCACCACCGCGCGGTGCAATGGGACCGAGATGGCTGGCGCACCGGTAATATTCCACACGCTGGTGTAGGGACTAAAGACCTTTTGGGCCTCGAAGTCCGCTGCCGGGTCCTCCAGTTGTAACTCATCGGGATAGCGCGGCGGGCCGGAAAGCGTTGGGCTGAGCACCACATCGACATGTGCCCACCGCGTTGCGATATCGCGGGCGAGTTGTTGCACGGCGTTGGCGGCCTGTACATAGGTCAGGGCGCTGACCTGTGTGCCAGCATCACGCAGCCAGCGGGTGATTGCCATCAGCTCACCTTCGGCTGCCGGCGGCACCGGTAGGCTCGCGGCGCCGGTTTGCCACAGCGGCATGAAACTCAACCACTCCTTCGCACTGATAGCTCGCGGCACGTCAATGATTTCCGCACCTGCAGCTTCCAGCAGTCGCGCGGCGCGGTAGCTGGCAGCGAGCGCTTCGGGGTGGAATTCGAGTTCGGCAACGTTCAGCGGTTCGCTCAGCAGCCCGATCCGTACGGGCCGACCATGATAGCTCGTGAGCTGGTCGGCGCGTTCACTCGCCTGCAGGAGGGCGGCGAAACTGGTCGCATCCACATCAGCTGCCCAGCTGCCCTCACTACTTGCCGGCGCGGGCGGCAGGTAGGGATCACCGGGCAGCTGCCCACTGATGGCATCGAGGGCGAGCGCCGCATCGGTAATCGTGCGCGTGAGGACCCCGTCGGTGACCAGGCCCGGACCATCTTGGAGGTAGGGGCCCACCGAGATGCGTCCGCGCGCAGGCTTAAGTCCAACCACATTACAGCAGGCCGCTGGAATCCGAATGGAACCGCCGGCATCATTGCCGTGCGCAAGGGGAGCCAGTCCTGCGGCCAGCGCGGCGCCGGCCCCACCGGAGGATCCACCCGCGGTGCGGTGCACATCCCAGGGGGTGCGCGCCTTGGGACCGATGGCCGGTTCGGTATAGCCCACCATCCCGAATTCGGGGGTGGTGGTTTTTCCGAGCATGACGGTGCCTGCGGCGGCAAGTTGTGCCGCCGGTCCATCAGTGCGAGTGGCGACGTTATCGGCCAGGATACGTGAGCCGGCAATAAAGGGTTCACCAGCCACTTCCCGCAGGTCTTTAATCGGACAGGCAATGCCGAGCAGTGGACGGCGATCCCCCGCCGCGATCGCCTCACGAGCTGCTGCGGCACTGGCGTCCGCACGCGGTTGGGCCAGTGAAATAAATGCGCCCACATCTACGTTATGGGCTGCGATGCGCGCATACAGTTCGCGCGTGACTTCAATCGGATCGGTAATACCTTTGCGATACGCGGTGGCAAGTTCAGCTGCCGATGCGCTATACAGTTCCATGGCGTCAGCCTAACGCGCATCTCTAGGGTGAGGCGATGATCGTGAGAGAAATAGCAACATCTGGTCCTGCCGCTAGTGTTTTCGCTACCAACCAGGCATGCTTAACTCAGGGTCTGCCAGCCGGTAGCCCACCACGCAATTCAAGGAGGTCCCCATGGGACTTGGCGATATGGTCAATAAGGCAAAAGAGGCGCTCAACTCTGAGCAGGTCGAAGAAAAGACCGATGAGGTATTAGATAAGGTCGCCGACTTTGTCTCCGAGAAGACCGGTGGCGCCCACGACGATAAGATCCGTCGCGCACGCAACTATGTCGATGAGCACCTCGGCAGTGGCGACAAGGATGACGAGGGCAACGAAGCGTCACCGGCAACCGGCCACTAACAGCTCACGGGAAGGAAACGTCGGCGGAGTATTCCGGCGGCGTTTT
>JAUNVN010000246.1 GCA_030537655.1 Bowdeniella nasicola
CAGCGGGCAGATAACCCAGTATCTTCGCGCCCCCACCGCTGGTCGGGGTGAATCCGAGACTGCGACGGCTTTCATCCTCATCCCGCTCGGCAGCCAGCGGATCATGCTCCAACACAATCTTGCGCACCTTATTCCGGATAGCCACCGCACCCGGCAAATGCTGATTGGGATAACGCGGGGTGAGGTATTCGGTGATGGCGGTATCCACCGCATCTAGCGCATAGTGTTCCACGCCGATGGTGGCCCGATCAATGGCACGCAACCGCCACAAATCGATGTGCGCCATCTCCTCGATCAGCGCTGAAAGCTTCGGCAAAGAATGCAGCATCAACAGCGCGTCGAAATTCTGCCGCGCCAAGGTTTCTGACACCCCCATGCGGCAGGCGATGCGCACTGAGTGGACACCGACATCATCAGTGACTGGATTGGGCATGACCGAGCGCCAGGCGGCGTAGTCTGCGCGATTGGTGTGCATGTAGTGGATGGATAGTGGGTCGTCCGGCGCGCAGGCGTCGAAATATAGGTCCCCCATGACAACGTTCCCCTAGTTGTTCGAGCCAATTCAACGTACACAAACGACTATACGAAGAGTCAAGACAACAACCCGGGTAAACACATTTAAATTAGAACACCCGTTCTAATTTAGGAAGCCAGCCGGCCAATTAGGCAACCAACGCAAAAAATGCCTGCGCTAGGCAGAGCCTCGCACGAGCATCAACCGCCTACAGATACAGACGGGTAATTCCGGGTGTTCCTCGATCCCGCCGGGCATCTATTGTGCTTGTGCCCGGGATGAGAGGAGCAGGAAGATTAGTTCTCAGAACCGGTTGGGTTGGTGCCACCCTCAGCCTGGTCGATGAATTGCCATTCGCCATCGACGTTTGCCTCGAGGCCGTAGCCGAGGGAATCGTCAGCCTTGGACTCATCCTTGAACCAGTCGTAAGCCTTCTCGTCAGACTCCAGCTCGGTCTCCTGGATTACGTTCTTCTTCGCGTCAATGATGCGGTACTGAGTCATCTTTTCATCCTAACTTTCTTGGAATCATTTTCGGTTCCCCGGTGAGAACCAAAGGCGCGCCACAAAAATGCCTAGGGAAAAGCAAAATATCAGGCAAGGATTTCATGTAGCGCTCTGCACCCATTGTGCATGAAAATCAACGTCCATGCCGTGGTGCCTGCTCACCTACACGCCGAAGTAGCTGCTCACCTTCGCGGCCACTTCATCGGAGCGGGACAACAACACGCCATGGCTATGCCCGCTGACCACGACCACTTCGCCGCCCATTCGCGTTTGCATGTCCCAGATGGAGGTTCCGCGCACAGCGCTATCGTGATCGAAGCCGATGAGCAGCGGCTTGACCTCGAGGTTATCGCCGTTCACCGTCATCGCCGGACGAGGCAATGGCCAGCCGATGCAGTTCTGCCCGGACTTGAAAGACAACTCAATGGTGTTGATCACGTCTCCACCGGTCATGGAATCCACCAGCTGCGGGATGGTGCGCTCACCCTCGATGGGGTATCGATTTTCGTTGCACAAGATGGCGCGCTCCACCATGCCCATGGTGAGTTGCTGGTTCATGATGTCCTGCATTACTTCTTCGCTCTCGGGCACATCGGGCATTGCGGATTCACCCTGCTGCAGCTTGCCGTCGCGGATGTATTCCGCCACCTTGCCGCGCTTGTCTTCGTTGTAGAGAGCCTGGAAGTAGGTGTACTGGAACAATCCGGATTCCTGGGTTCCAGTCGGCTTTCCTCGGGTGACCGTGTGCCACGCGGAGTACAAGCGCCACGCGGCGGGCAAGGCCTGGTTAACCGTGGGCAGAGCCACGTCAGAATGCTGCGCGATAGCCGGTGGAAGATCACCGATCTGCGCCGGAGGCGGGGT
>JAUNVN010000247.1 GCA_030537655.1 Bowdeniella nasicola
CAAAACGCACAGTGATAGCCGTGAGCGCGCGTATCGAGGGCCTGCGGAGCGGGAAGTGCCGGCGCTAACGGTCGATTGGCGCGTCCGGGAATCGTCCACACTTCGGTTCCCGAGAGTGGATTGACTTGTTTAATCGTGCCGTCAGCCATCCGCGTGATCGGCTCAACGTGGGGGATAGGATGATGCGGGACTCTCTGATTGCTCACCATTCCACTGTAGCCACCAAGGATCGCGGCTAGGTCGTCATCGCCGCACCGAGCGGTGACACGGGCTGATGCGCGGTGGTTGACACGCTGTTGGGAACTTTGGGAAAACGTGTGAGAATAGACAGGCTATGGTCACACGCGATTTAGATGCGCCTGGTCACAAGCCCCCGCTCAGTCCAGTCTCACAGCAACAGGTCCCCGGCGAAATCTGGATTATGGTTGCCGCTGCCTTTGCCGTTGCCGTCGGATTCGGACTCATAGCACCGGTCATGCCTCACTTTGCGGCCTCATTTAACGTGAGTGTCACCCAGGTAACCATCATCATCACCTCATTTGCCGCCTTCCGGGTACTGTTCGCCCCGGCGGCCGGTATGCTGGTCAACCGCTTTCGTGAACGCTGGATTTACATTACCGGCCTGATCATTGTTGCGATCTCCACCCTGCTGATCGCCACGGCCGATAGCTACTGGCTGCTGCTTGCCTATCGCTCCTTTGGTGGGATCGGTTCGGTGATGTTCACCGTTTCAGCCGCCGGTCTGATCGTGCGACTCTCACCGCCCGACCTGCGTGGGCGGGTGTCGTCGTATTACGGTGGCGCCTTCGTGGTGGGCAATGTGATTGGCCCACTTATCGGCGGCATTCTTGCTGAAATTGCAATGTGGGTTCCATTTGTGGTCTACGGGGTGGCGTTATTAATCGCCGCCGCGGTGGTGGCGATATTCCTATCGGCCTCCCGCTTGCGCTCCTATCCGGTCGATGACAAGCTTCCGCCCTTGCGGATTGGCGACACGCTGCGTGATAGTGCCTACCGGGCGGTCATTGGGTCCGGTTTTGCCAACGGCTGGATCGTCTTCGGGATCCGCATTGCGGTGTTGCCTCTATTTGCTTCAACGATTGTTGCCGGTGAATGGGTCGCGGGCCTGGTCCTTTCCGTCTTCGCTTTCGGCAATGCATCAATTTTGCTGTTTGCCGGACGGCTGACCGATCGGGTGGGACGACGGTTGCCGATTATGGTGGGCAACATTGTGCTGGGGAGTGCATTTATTGCGATCGGGTTTTCCACAAACCTGGTGATGTTGATTAGCTGTGCGGCTCTTGCCGGTATGGGAGCGGCCACCGCGAACCCTGCCGCCCAAGCGGTACTGGCCGATATTATCGGCCCGAAACGCGCCGGCGGAAAAGTCATCGCCACCTACATGCAACTCGTTGATATCGGTGCGGTGATCGGTCCGGTTATCACCGGTCTGCTTGTCGATACGGTCGGATACCAGTGGGGATTCCTCCTCTCCGGCTCCCTTGCGGTACTTGCCGGTGTGCATTGGATTACCGGACGTGAAACCGCCCCATTTCTTACCCAACGATAAACCGCCCCTAACGGCAGCCACGGTGTTGTCGGGGCAATCAACCGGAAGTGCCGCAGGTTTGTGCTGCCAAGGTTGACACCGTTACCGATCGCAGCGTGCGCTGCCTCGCTGTTAGAAGCAGCTGCACTGTTGCCCTCATGAGCGCATCACGTGGTTGGCTACGGCCATCGTGATTTAAGATGATCGCCTCGGGCTCCAGTTTGGTAGCCAAATTGGTGAGATAAGCGTGATCATCACCGTTGGGCATATGGTGCGACCAGCCCAACAGGTGTAGATTTTCTGCCGCAGCAAGCCCAATGGCAACCGCGTCA
>JAUNVN010000248.1 GCA_030537655.1 Bowdeniella nasicola
GTGGTTGTTGCGCGCGATATTGCCCAAACAGGCAACACCTCCGCGGCTTCGATCCCGCTGGCCACTGAACGGCTTTATCGCGACGGCAAGGTTGGTGGCGGTGAGCTTGCACTGCAAATTGGGTTTGGTGCTGGACTCGTCTACGCCGGGCAGGTTATCCGTCTGCCACACCGTTCCTGACGGCTTCAGGTATCTCACAAATAGGAGGAAATAATGGCACTATCCAAGGAAGAAATTCTCGCTGGTCTCGCAGAAATTGTGAACGAAGAAACCGGTGTTGAGCCGGAGGACGTCCAACTGGATAAGACCTTCCAAGACGACCTGGATATCGATTCGCTGTCCATGATGTCGATTTGCACCTTTGCGGAAGAAAAGTTCGATGTCCAGATCCCCGATGAAGAGCTGCAAAATCTCGTGACGGTTGCCGATGCAGTGAATTTCATCGACGGCGCCCAGTCCTAACATCACCGATACGAAGGGAAGCACCATGGCTCGACATGCCGCAAACACCGAGGTTGTGATCACCGGAATAGGGACCACAAACCCCCTCGGCGGGAACACCGCCGATACGTGGGCCGCACTGCTCGCGGGCACCAGCGGTGTCGCCACGATCGACGCGGAGTGGGTGCAGCGGTTCGAACTGCCCGTCACCTTCGCCGCGCAGGCAGCCGTCCCCCCGAGCCAGGTGCTTCCCACCCCGCAGCTACGCCGGATGGATCCATCCACCCAATTCGCGATCATTGCTGCCGATGAGGCATGGGAAGATGCGGGCAGCCCCGAGGTTGACGCCAATCGGCTCGGCGTCGTGGTTGCCAGTGGAATTGGTGGGATCCAAACAATATTAAACGCCTGGTCAGCCATGACTGAGCGCGGAGTGCGTCGCGTCTTACCGTTAACCGTGCCAATGTTGATGCCCAATGCCTCGGCGGCACAAATTTCAGTACGCCTTGGCGCGAAAGCCGGAGCTCACGCACCTACTTCCGCCTGCGCTTCAGGTGCTGAAGCGATCGTGTGGGCTACCGAATTAATTCGCCGCGGAAAAGCGGACGTTGTGGTGGCAGGCGGGACCGAAGCAGCGATTCACCCAATGCCGATGGCCGCGTTTTCTCGAATGCAGGCCCTATCGAAACGCAATGACGACCCCACGGCTGCATCGCGGCCCTATGACAAAGATCGCGATGGATTTGTTATGGGTGAGGGAGCCGGAATTGTCGTCTTAGAGTCAGCCGAGCATGCCCGGGCGCGCGGCGCGAATATCTATGCCCATATCCGCGGAGTTGGGATGAGCGCCGATGCCTACGATATTGCGCCACCAGACCCTTCTGGTGCCGGTCAAGAAGCCGCGATGCGGGCAGCACTGCGCGATAGTGATCTCACCGGTCGCGATATTGTTCATATCAATGCGCATGCGACCTCCACGATTGTCGGCGATGGGATTGAAGCCGAAGCAATTGCGCGCGTCGCCCCTGACGCAGTGGTGTGCGGCACGAAATCAATGACCGGTCACCTCCTCGGTGGTGCCGGCGCACTCGAGTCAATCTTCGCGGTTTTAGCGCTTCGTGAGCGCAAAGCCCCACCGACCATTAACCTTGAGAATCCTGACGACGGACTACCTATCGATGTCAGTGCGAATCACGCACGTGAGCTGCAAGCCGGCGCGGTGATGAATAACGCGTTCGGTTTTGGTGGACATAACGTCGCAATAGTATTCTCCAAGTGATGGCTATCCATCACGGCCCCTGTAGCTCAGCCGGTTAGAGCAGCGGACTCATAATCCGTCGGTCGCGGGTTCAAGTCCCGCCGGGGGCACCAACGCAAGGAGGACCGTTTTCGATGCGTATACCCAAATCCATCCTTC
>JAUNVN010000024.1:0-2111 GCA_030537655.1 Bowdeniella nasicola
CGCAGTGTGTGCTTTTCGCTCACTGTCGCTTTGGGGTTAGCGCCGCACCGATCTCATCGATGTGCATCCGATATTTTCATGCGCACCGCACGCGGTCACCGCCGGGATGAACCAGCTTATCCGGTAGCATAAAAGCGATGTTCACCCCACTGACAATTGCCCTTGGTAAAAGCGTCAAAGCCGTGGCGCGGCTGCGTCACGGCGGATCTGCCTTCCCCGGATTGGTCGTTGAAAAACTCGATCCACACCTGCTGGCCCGTATCTTAAATCGTCTGCCACACGGCGTGGTCGTGATCTCTGGAACCAATGGAAAAACCACGACGACAAAGATTGTGGTTGAACTCTTACGAGCCTGCGGCCTGAAAGTTTTTACCAACGACACCGGTTCGAACTTCGTGCGCGGTGTGCTCGCCTCTCTGCTAGATGCGGTCGATCTACGCGGCAATCTCGATGCCGATATTGCGGTGCTCGAACTTGATGAAGCCCATGCGGTGCGGTTTATCGAGCTGATCCGCCCACGTCACACGCTGTTATTGAACGTGATGCGTGACCAGCTCGACCGATTCGGCGAGGTTGACTATACGGCAAGTCTGCTCGCAAAAATCGCCGAAGCAACCACCACAACGTTGGTAACTAATCGCCATGACTCGCGCTTGCGTGCCCTTGGTGAGCGCCTGCGTACCGGCGGTGATCTAGCGGTGCATTACTTTGGGCTCAGTGATCAGCTAGCGGTGCTTTTTCCCGAAGATGACCAGCTGCGTGCCACAGCGACGACCACCCATACTCCCCTGCCTTCGGCCAGTGTCATCTTGGAGGCCCTTGTTGAGCCCCACGGCGCACGGTTTTGTATTGGCGAGGAGACCTATGAGGCACATTTCCAGTTGCAGGGCCTATACAACCTATTTAATGCCGCTGCTGCACTGGCATTAGTGCGGGAAATTCTGCCGGAGCATCTGCTTAATGACGCGCATCTCGTCGCTGCTCTCAGCCAGGTACGCGCCGCCTTTGGACGCGGTGAAACCCTCACGATCAACGGAGACCGCCTGGAATTGGTGCTGGTGAAAAATCCGGCTGGTTTCCGTCTTGCCCTCACCTCATTTCCTGCCGCCGGCGTTGCCACAATGATCGCAATTAATGATGCCCATGCCGATGGCCGTGATATGTCGTGGCTATGGGATGTGGACTTCGACGTGCTGCGTGATCATGGCGTGGAGATGGTCAGTGGCATCCGTGCTTACGATATGGCGTTGCGGCTGTACTACAACGATGTCGAAGTCGACAAGATCAGCACCGACCTGCGTGATGCGCTCACCGATTTTCTTGCCGAACATCCCGGCCGGCCGAAACGGATATTTTGTTCCTATACCGCGATGTTGGCGCTGCGCAAACACCTGGGTGAACTCACCGACGTGGAGGTGGCCATCAAATGATTACCCTCACCCTCGCCCAGCTCTACCCCTCTCAGATGAATCTGTATGGGGACTGGGGCAATGTGGTTGTCCTGGAGCACCTAGCTGCGCAGGCAGGAATCACCCTACGGGTATGCGCCCACGAGGTTGACACCGCCACGAACTGGGATGAGGTGGATCTTATTGTCGGTGGCGGTGGGCAAGACTCGGGTCAGCTCCGCGTAAATGAGGATCTGCAATGTCACCGCCAGGCACTGAGCGACCTGGCTAGTGCCGGGGTACCGATGCTGCTGATATGTGGGATGTATCAGCTCTTCGGTGAGCATTTCACCAACCGGCACCGATATTCCCGGACTTGGCATTATCCCTGCGACCACAACTGCCGGCGAGGGACGAATGATTGGCAACCTAAAGGTAGCCACCGCGGATTTTGGCACGCTGATCGGATATGAGAACCACTCGGGACGCACCTACCTGCGTACCGGTGCCCGGCCACTTGGCTCATGCGAAATTAGCTGCGGCAATAACGGCGAGGATGGTCATGAAGGAGCGCGGATTAACGAGGTGATCGGCACCTACCTGCACGGTCCACTCCTGCCAAAAAATCCCCGGCTTGCCACGGCGTTGCTGCGCACCGCAATTCGCAGACGCCACCCAGACTGGAATGGCGAGGTGCACCTGGATTCCGCCCTTGCCGAGCTC
>JAUNVN010000024.1:2121-13268 GCA_030537655.1 Bowdeniella nasicola
CGCCGCGGCTACGCGCCCGCGCTAAGAAGTGGACATAACACGGGGCAGGCCGGTTGGCCTGCCCCGTTTACCGCGCATGGATTAGCCGGCAAGATTGGTGGCAATTGACGCTCCGGGAATCGCAGCGAGCAATGCTTTGGTGTATTCCTCCTGCGGATTGGTAAAGACCGCATCGGTGGTGTTGTACTCCACGATCCGTCCCTTTTCCATCACGGCGACATCATCGGCAAGTTGGCGCACCACCGCAAGGTCGTGGGTGATGAAGAGGTAGGACAGCGATAATTCGGCCTGCAGGTCGTTCAGCAGATGCAAAATCTGATCTTGGACCAGCACGTCCAGGGCGGAGACCGCCTCGTCACACACCACCAGGTCGGGGCTAAGCGCAAGTGCACGTGCAATCGCAACACGTTGGCGTTGACCACCGGAGAGCTCATTGGGATAGCGACGCATTGTTGATTTCGGTAGCGCCACCATATCGAGCAGCTCAGCAACCCGCTCCGAGCGCCACTTCTTCGTCCCCTGTTTTGGACCGATTCCGTGCACCCGCAAGGGCTCTTCAATAATCCGATAAATCGAAAACATCGGATCGAGCGACCCGTAGGGATTTTGGAAGATCGGTTGGACACGGCGCCGGAAGTTGAAAAGTTCCTTGCTATTTAAGGTCAGCACTTCCGTGCCATCAAAACGTACCGATCCGCTGGTGGGCTCCAATAGGTTCAACACAATATTGGCAACCGTTGATTTACCCGAACCTGATTCACCAACCAGGGCCATGGTTGTTCCGCGGCGGATGTTAAAGGACACATCATCAACCGCCCGGAAACTACCCGGCTTCCACGGCACTTTGCCTCGCAGTGCGAAGTCCTTCACGAGATTATTCACCTCGAGGAGGTATTCGTCGGCCTCTGCCGTCTCCAAATCTTGGTGTTCATGCACCTCGGCCCGAGCCTTGGCCGATTCGATACGTTTGGACGACAGTGACGGGGCAGCCGCGACGAGGCGCTTGGTGTAGGGATGTTGCGGCTGGCGGAGAATTTCGAGCGCCGGACCCGATTCAACCACCCGACCGCGGTGCATCACCACGAGGTATTCGGCGCGCTCAGCGGCCAATCCTAAGTCGTGGGTAATGAAGAGCACCGCCGAGCCGAGTTCTTCGGTGAGCCGATCAAGGTGGTCCAGGATCGTGCGCTGAACAGTCACATCCAAAGCAGAGGTCGGCTCATCGGCAATCAGTAACCGTGGCCGGTTCGCCAAGCCGATAGCAATCAGGGCACGCTGACGCATCCCGCCGGAAAATTCGTGCGGGTACTGACGCGCTCGCCGCTCCGCATCGGGCAGGCCGGCATCTTGGAGGGTTTCAATCACCCGCGGTTCCAGGTCGCTTTTTGCCACTCCATTGGCACGCAGCGCTTCTTTTACTTGAAACCCAATGCGCCACACCGGGTTGAGGTTCGACATTGGGTCTTGCGGTACCAACCCAATATTGGATCCGCGCAGATTCTGCAGCTGTTTGCCGTTCATCTTGACGACGTCATCGCCGTTAAAGAGGATCTTACCGCCCACGACTTTGCCGGTACCGGGCAGCAGCCCAATGACGGCGTGCGCCAGTGTTGACTTCCCGGAGCCCGACTCACCCACAATGGCAACGTGCTGTCCTGGATAAATGGTCAAGTTCGCTTTGCGCACCGCCGGAACCATCCCGGTGGAGGATTGGAAAGCAACTTCCAGGTCAACCAATTGCAGCAACGGTTCTTGGGGAGTGGCACCGTTGTGATCATTCACGTTCGTGCTCATCCTTTCCTCGCTTTCGGGTCGAGTGCATCACGCACCGCATCACCCATCATGATGAAGCTCAGCACGGTTGCGGCCAGGAATCCAGCCGGGTAGAACAGCACTTGCGGAGCGACACGTAAGGACGCCTGGGCACGTGAAATATCGCCGCCCCAGCTCACCACCGTGGTGGGGAGACCAATCCCGAGGAATGACAATGTTGCTTCGGCAACAATGAAAATCCCCAGCGAAACCGTCGCGGTAACAATAATCGGTGCCGCCGCATTCGGCATGATATGGCGCACGAGAGTGGAGATACGAGATGATCCGATAGCCGTGGAAGCGGTGACGAACTCTTCATTCTTCGTCCCCATCACAGCGCCGCGGGTGATACGCGCAATCTGTGGCCAACCGAATAATGACAGCACGGCGACCACCATCCACACATTGCGGTGTTCTTTGAACATCTGCATCACCACGATTGCGGCGAGCACGAGGGGAATCGCGAAGAAGATATCGGTCAGACGTGACAGGAGCGTATCGATCCAGCCACCATAAAACCCCGCCAATGCCCCGATGATCGAGCCGAGAATCACCACCGCGGTGGTGGCGAAAATCCCGACCGTTACCGAGGCGCGCGCCCCGTAAATGGCCCGTGCATAAATGTCACATCCCTGACGGTTAAACCCAAAGGGGTGACCATCGGTTGGGCCTTTTAGGGAGCTACCCAGTTCACAAAACTCCGGATCGGTAGAGGTAAAGAGCCACGGAGTGAAGGCCAGTAGCGTCACGAAGATGATCATGACTGCCGAAATCCAAAACAGCGGACGTCGGCGCAGGTTCGTCCAGGCTTCACCCCAAAGAGAGGTCGGTGAACCGTCAATAGCGACAGCATCGACCGCACCCAGACCGGTCTCGTCATCATCAGCAACAAAACGCGGCTGCGGAATCGAACGCATGCTGCGTGGGGTCACCGGTTCTAGTGATTGATTACGCATAGCGGATCCTCGGGTCGAGCAGAGCATAGAGCAGGTCAACGAGTAGGTTGGCGACGATATAAACCAGCACCAATACCGTCGTCAGCGACACGACAGTGGGAGCTTCTGAGCCGATAATGGCGCGGTAGAGGGTGCCACCAACACCGTTAATATTGAAAATCCCCTCGGTAACAATCGCACCACCCATCAACGCCCCCAGATCGGCACCTAAGAAGGTGGCAACCGGGATGAGGGAGTTGCGCAGCACGTGCACAACTACCACACGCGGACGCGACAGCCCTTTTGCGGTCGCAGTACGTACGTGGTCAGCCGAGGCGGTTTCCGAAACGGTTGTCCGGGTCAGCCGCAGCACATAGGCCAACGAAACCGCACCTAGAACAACCGCGGGCATCAGCAAGTTTGTAAAGGTAACTTTTCCGCTAACAGTAGGTGGCAGCCACCCGGTTTTCACCCCGATGAAGAACTGCAAGACAAAGCCGATCACGAAGGTCGGGATTGCGATGACGACCAGGGAGGCAACCAGGACGGTGGCATCAAAAATACCACCCTTACGCAGCCCGGCAATCAGTCCGAAGGTGACGCCAAAGAGCGCCTCGATGGCCAGGGCCATCACCGCGAGCTTCACGGTGACCGGGAAGGCTTCGGCCATGACGTCAGCAACGGCACGACCCGAGAAGGTGGTGCCGAAGTCCAGAGCAAAAATATTTTTCAGGTACAGCACATACTGCACAAAGAATGGTTTATCGAGGTTGTATTTTTCGCGAATTGCTTGCGCGACGGCTTCCGGCAGGCCTCGATCCCCGCCGAGGGCTTGAACCGGGTCGCCCGGCATGGCGAACACCATCGCATAGATCAACAGTGTTGCGCCCAAGAACACCGGGATCAACTGTAAAATCCGGCGCCCAACATAGTAAAGCATGGTGGGTTCCCCTCATGGGCTCAACGGTGGGGGTGAGCGGACATGCCACTCACCCCCACCGCATCAACGTACGACTAGTTCTTGGTGACCTCGTAAAGCAGCGGGACGGAGTTCCATCCAAACTTCACGTTGTCGACCGTATCGGCGTAGCCGCCGGTGACGTTGGAGTACCACAGCGGGATGGAGGGAAGATCCTTGAACAGGACTTCCTGTGCCTGCTGGAAGTACTCATTTGCCTTTTCGACATCGGTTTCGGTTGAACCTTGCTTGAGCAGATTATCGAATTCATCGGAGGAGTAATCCGAGTCGTTCGAACCGGCACCGGTGCCGTAGAGCGGGCCGAGGAAGTTGAACAGACCGGGGTAGTCCGCCTGCCAGCCGGTACGGAACGCACCTTCGATGGTGCGGTCAGTCACGTCGGTACGCAGTTCGGAGAACTTCGCGTAGGGGTTACCTTCCGCTTCAATTCCCAGCGTGTTCTTAATTGAGTTCGCAACCGCTTCGACCCAGGACTGGTGTCCACCATCAGAGTTGTACGCAAGGGTGAACGTGCCGGACCACGGGTTGATTTCGTCAGCCTGGGCCCACAGTTCCTTCGCCTTGGCTTCGTCGTACTGCAGGACATCGGAGCCGGGCACCGAGTCAGACCAGCCAGCAATCACCGGGGAGGTGAAGTCAGCAGCCGGGGTGCGGGTGCCGGAGAAGATCACCTGGGTGATTTCTTCACGGTTAATGGCGTGTGAGATTGCGGCGCGACGCAGTTCGCCTTCTTCGCCTTCAAAGTGTTCCTGTCCAGGAGCAATGGTGAAGGACTGGAAGATCGCGGCGGGCTGGTTAATTGCACGATCACCGAGCTCATCTTCGAACTTGGACAGTGCCGAGTCCGGAATCGCGGTAATAATGTCGAGGTTGTTGGCCAGCAGGTCATTGTAGGCCGCATCCTGGCTGTCGTAGATCTTCACTTCGACACCACCGTTTTGCGGTGTGCGTTCGCCAGCGTAGTCCTCATTGGGAACCAGTTCGAACTTGACGTTGTGTTCCCACGCATTGTCGTCTTTGAACTTGTAGGGACCATTGCCCACCGGGTTTTGTCCAAAGGCTTCAATGTCATCCCATGCCGACTTGGGCAGCGGGTAGAAGGCAGAGTAGCCCAGCCGCAGCGGGAAGTCACCTTCAGGCTGCTTTAGCTTCACGGTGAAGGTGGTGTCATCGACAATCTCCAGACCGGAAAGCGGTTCGGTATTTTCTTCCGAGTAGCCTTCAATCGGTTCGAAGAAGTAGGCGCTCAGCTGTGCGTTATCGGCATTGGCGCCGTAGTTCCACGCGTCAACGAAGGAGGCGGCATCCACGGGGTCACCGTTGGTGAACTCCAGTCCCTCTTTCAACTTGATAGTGTAATTTTGCGCATCGTCGGACTCGATGGATTCGGCCACAGCGAGGTGGTCCTTGCCATCGGCATCGTAGTAGACCAGACCTTCAAAGATCAGGTCGAGGATCAACCCGCCACCAACTTCGTTGGTGTTTGTTGGAATTAACGGGTTTTGAGGTTCGGTACCATTGACGCTGACGATGCCGGTTGATGCGCCTGCATCACCGCTGCCACCGGACTTCGAGTCTCCCCCGTCACTGGAGCTGCATGCTCCCAGTGCGAGCAAAACCGAAGCGGTTGCCGCAATGGTTGCTGAGTGGCGAAGTTTCACGTTCTGCCTCCCTGTTGTAACTGTGCCCTTAGGTGGGCTTTGGCTTGAGCATCTTCCTCGCGCATTTTCGACAGAAAAGGACGCGGCTGCGCGCTAATTACGCACAACACAAGGAACATGCCTGCTTGAACCGTAGCCTACCAACGGGAGAAGTAGCCATGAAAACTCACGATCGTAACCACATTGTGACCTGTAGAACGCTCGTCACCACATCGGTGCAGCGCATTAAAAATCCCTCAGAATTCCGGGATTTTTTCCCCATTGCCTCCCAGTACGCCGCAGTAGCAAGCACCAAGGCTTCCAATTGTGATCTCTAATGTCACTCCACACAAACGTAAATCCACGGTAAACTTGCGCGCTACCGCTGATGGGGGGGTGAGACATGAGACCACTGATCGAGATGAGTTATAAGGTGTGACGAAATCCGCGGTGAACTTTGCGTGAACCAACAAGTCCCACGCGTTCGTAGACCACCTATGGTAAACCTATGACAACACTTGCCCCCGCAGCCCACCGCCCCGCGGTGCTGGCCGATACGTTGATTCCCCGTCCCACCTCCACGGCTGCCGCTTGGGTGCACACCGGTGCCCTCATTGTGGCCGGCGCCACCTTTACTGCGCTGCTCGCACGCGTGGAGGTTCCCATGTGGCCGGTCCCTATTACCGGGCAAACACTCGCGGTCCTACTCGTTGGCGCTACCCTCGGAGCGCGCCGAGGGGGCGCCGCGATGGTAACCTACCTCCTCGCTGGTCTGGCAGGACTGCCGGTCTTTGCCGGTGGCACCGGTTCGCTGGCCGCTATTGCCACGCCGTCATTTGGCTACATCATCGGTTTCATTCCTGCCGCCGCCCTGATTGGTTATCTTGCTGAACACCATTGGGACCGACGTCCACTACTGGCAACTGCCGGGTTTGGCCTTGCGACCATCTTGCCATTTGTCTTTGGTGTCCCCTATATGGGATTCGTCTTAGGACAGACTGGAATTCCAGTGTCATTTGCGCTATTGATGAAGTACGGTGTCACACCATTCCTGCTGGGTGGTGCCATTAAATGTGCAAGTGCTGCAGTGAGTCTGCCGCTGGCATGGAGGCTGGTCGGACATCCACGCAGTAAGAAGTAGGACACGTGACCCACTGCGGTCACGGTGTTAGGACTCCGTTACGGTGACGCGATCGGCACATCAACTCGCGTAGCGGCAGCGCTAACAGCAAGCGGCCGGCGGTATCCGCCGGCCGCTTCGCTACGATGTGGAACTTAGCGCTCCGACGCAATCAGTTCGGCAATTTGGATCGTATTCAGTGCCGCCCCTTTACGCAGATTGTCACCTGAGACGACAAAGGCTAGCCCCCGCCCCTCACTTACGGAGCGGTCTTCGCGGATGCGGCCCACCAGGGAGGGATCCACGCCGGCAGCCTCCAGTGGGGTCGGGAGATCAACCACGCGCACACCGGGCGCATCACTGAGGAGCTCGGTAGCTTCCGCCGGGCTAATCGGCTCGGCAAATTCAGCGTTAATGGTGAGCGTATGGCCGGTGTAGACCGGAACGCGCACACATGTACCTGAGACCGCTAGATCTGGGATCCCCAAAATCTTACGCGATTCATTCCGTAGTTTTTGTTCCTCATCGGTCTCCGCGGAGCCATCATCAGCGAGGTTACCGGCGAAGGGAACGACGTTGGCAGCGATGGGCACCGGGTAGACCTCCGGGGTCGGCATGGAAATTGCCTGGCCGTCAGTTACGAGTTTGGCTGGATCGTCGGCAAGAATGGTGCGCAATCCACGGGTGAGTTCATCCACGCCAGCCAACCCCGAGCCGGACACTGCCTGGTAGCTGGAAACCACCAGTCGGCGTAGCTGCGCCTTGCGGTGCAAGACCGCCAACACCGGCATTGCCGCCATCGTCGTACAGTTCGGGTTCGCGATGATGCCCTTTGGGCGGTCCTTGGCGGCTTCCGGATTGACCTCGCTAACAACCAGCGGCACGTGCGGATCACGGCGGAAGGCGGAAGAGTTATCCACCACAACGGCACCGGCATCAACAAATTTTGCCGCATAGCGACGTGCGGTTTCTCCTCCGGCAGAAAATACCGCAATATCAATACCGGAGAAATCCGCGGTCGCAATATCTTCCACCACCACATCCGTGCCACGCCACGGCAGGGTTTTACCAGCTGAGCGTGCCGAGGCAAAGTAGCGGACCTTATCGGCGGGGAAATTCCGTTCGGCAAGCAGCGCGCGCATCACGCCGCCAACCTGGCCGGTTGCTCCTACTACACCTAGCGTTGTCATCGTCCAGTTCCTCCATACACCACGGCTTCAGTTTCTGAAGCATCGAGATCAAACGCGCTGTGAACCGCGCGTACTGCACGTTGCAGTTCGTCAATATCAACGACCACCGAAATGCGAATCTCGGAGGTCGAAATCATATGGATATTAATTCCTTCTTCGTAAAGCGCCCCAAACAGCGTCGATGAAATCCCCGTATGTGTCCGCATTCCAGCGCCAACCAGGGAGAGAATACCGATCGCTTCGGTATAGATCAGGTCCTGATAGCCCAAATCATCTTGTGCATCGCGGAGCGCGTGCATCGTCGCTTCGGCTTCTTGAGTTGAAAGCGTAAAGGAAATGTCCGTGCGTTGGGAATCTACCGAGACGTTTTGCACGATGGTATCCACGTTGGCTCCCACACTGGCACATACCTGGAAGAGCCTGGCAGCCACGCCGGGACGGTCAGGGACTCCCTGCACGGTAATCTTGCCCTGCGATGCATCGTGTGCGATCCCGGCAATTACTGGTTCTTCCATCGGATCCTCCTTCGTGGGTTGACGTACCCACGTGCCTTCTTTGTGAGAAAATGATGACCGCACATGCAACGGCACACTGTAGCGACGCGCGAATTCAACGGCTCGTAAATGTAAGATTTTTGCCCCGTGGCTTGCTAATTCCAAGGTTTCTTCCGGCGTAATCTCCGCAATCCGCCGAGCACTGGAGACAACGCGTGGATCAGCGGTAAAGACACCATCAACATCGGTATAAATTTCACATACGTCGGCTTTCAGTGCCGCAGCAAGCGCTACCGCCGTGGTGTCTGAACCACCGCGACCCAAGGTGGTGACGTCATTGGCTTCGTTCACCCCTTGGAACCCGGCAACAATGGCAACCTGACCATCGTCTAGCGACTGCACGATCCGTTCGGGGGCGAGCTTGACAATTTGGGCTTTGCCATAGGTCGTATCGGTAAGCACACCAGCTTGTTGGCCAGTATAGGAACGCACGGGTACACCGCGCGCATCAATGGCCATTGCCAGCAGGGACATTGAGATCCGCTCACCTGCCGTCAAGAGAATATCCATCTCCCTTGCTGGCGGGCGCGGGGTCACTTGGGCGGCTAAGTCCAATAGGTCATCGGTGGTATCCCCCATCGCTGAGACCACGGCAACAACCTGGTTTCCAGCGCGATGAGTGGCAGCGATCCGCTCCGCCACCCGGGCAAGCCCGGTGGCGTCAGCAACTGAGGATCCACCAAATTTTTGCACGATCAATGCCATGCATCTCTCCATTTCCTTCGGTGCTGCCATGCTAGGGGCGATACCCCAACGCTCGGGCAACCGCTCACCATGTGAACCAAAAACCCCGCACTTTCGCGATCCTTACGACATTTGTCGTCTGCCAGCAAAAGCCCGCCCCAGGGTGACCTCGTCGGCATATTCCAAATCACCACCAACCGGCAGGCCGGAGGCGAGCCGTGAAACCGGCACGTCGATGGTGCGTAACATTCGCACCAGATAGGCTGCGGTCGCTTCACCTTCAATATTTGGATCCGTAGCGATGATGACTTCCTTCACCTCACTATCGCCAAGGCGTCCCATCAGCTCGTGGATCCGTAAATCTGTCGGTCCGATCCCGTTAATCGGATCGATCGCCCCACCAAGGACGTGATATCGACCGCGAAATTCGCGCGTACGCTCAATGGCCGCGACGTCTTTTGGCTCCTCAACGACACATATCAGCGTGTCATCACGGCGTGGATCAGCGCAGATCCGACAGGTTTCCCCCTCGGCAACATTCCCACAAATCTCACAAAAGTGGACGCGCGCTTTCACTGCGGTAATCGCCGCGGTCAAGGCGCTCACTGCTTCTTTATCGGCCCCCAAGAGATAAAACGCGATCCGTTGCGCACTTTTCGGCCCGATTCCGGGTAATTGGCCCAGCTCGTCAATTAGATCCTGCAGGGCGCCATCATAAACTGCCATTATGGTTCGTCAATTTCCTCAATCACAATGCCGCCGAGATGCTGCTGTAAGAGTTTGACTCCATCAACTTGCTGGGGCACATTTTCTACCACTTCGTCATCACTACTGGCACCACCACTATCGTCGGGTGGCCCCTCACGTTCTTGTTCCTCGCTGGGTTCGGTTCGGACTGATTCCACTGCCGGCGGGTGCGCTAATGAGTGGTGATCCTCGGCTAAATTGTATTGCCGGTCGCCGAAACGAGGCGTGGGTGGGACAGGTGTTTCAGATGCACCGGGCAGGGGCACCTGTGGAATAGGTACCGTGGGCGGCGCTGCTGAGGCATCCTCATTGGTGACTACCTCGCCATCAGCTGGGATCCCATCGGCAGTTGGTCTCGCCTTGTGAACCTCCTCCTCGCGTTGCCCCCCGGTATGCTCGTCCGCTGAAGCAGCGCGGGCGGACGGATTCGTTTCGTGATGTTGGCTTGAGTTCTGGCGTTGAGCCTCGCCCTCAGCTTTTGGGTCCCTCTCACCACCGGTTGCATCATATTGTGCAGCATCCACGCCGCGTACCCGCAGTTGTAACCCGAGCGCCTGGTAGATGGCGTGAGCAAGAATCTGCTGATTATTCCCCTGGTTAAACCGCATCAGCACGCCGCGATGACGGAAAAGGATGAGCAATTCCTGGTCACGCAACGGCCCGACCGACGCGGTATCACGAACCTGCGTCCAGGTCACCCGACTGAGGTTTTCCAACACTCCCAACACTTCATTCCATCGCCGCCGCAGCATATCGGCATCTGCCGAGGATGGCTCACGATGCTCTTTCGGATCGCTCATTGCTGTGGACTCATCGCCTGCCCTCACCTCATCGCCTGCCCCGACGTCTTGACTCGATGCTGCAACAGCAGGAGCTGAGGTGCGCTCATTTTCGGTGTCTTCAACATCGCCATGGCGTTCGGCTGGCGGCATTGATGATGTGGAGGTGGGGGGCGCTTCGGCTACGCTCTCGGCCGGCGCCATACCAGTATCTGGGCGCTGACCTGGAAGGGGTACACGTGGAGTCCCTGTCGGTGAGACCGGCGCTGATGTTGGATCAGCCTCGGGTCTCGCGGTGGGTGACGGATCCTTCCGTGTTGGTGGATCTTCCTTAGCTTTGCCAAATGTGGGTAACGGTGGCCGTTTACTCGCACTGCCCTGCGCTACCTGGGCGGTTGTGGCAGCCGGTGCTTGGGCAGGCGGTCGCGGTTGGTCAGCTGTTTCTTGAATGAGGATCAGCCGGGCACACAGCAGTTCAAGTTGCAGGCGCGGACTCGTCGCGCCGGTCATCTCTGCCAGCGCGTCGTGGACCGCATCGGCTGAAGCTGACGCTCGCCGCGCACCTAACTGTTTCGCCTGATCGACCATCGCATCGAGCTCATCAACGGGAACCCCATGAATCGCATCGCGACCATCTTGACCCGCAATGGCCAACACAACCAAGTCACGTAAACGCTGGAGAAAATCCTGAGTAAAACGGTGCGGGT
>JAUNVN010000249.1 GCA_030537655.1 Bowdeniella nasicola
AAAAAGGGTGGGATTCCCGTCAGGGTCACCTCCACCAATACGGGCGGATACTTCAATATTTTTAATTAGCCGTGCAAAGAGTTTGCCGCGTTTTGCATCAAGTGCGGCTTTCTTATGCTTTGTGGTCGCCCACTTTGAATGCCCTGCCATCGAGTATTCTCCATTTCCTCTAACGTAACGCGCCTATTGTATCGTGCACCCCCACCGGTGGCGGGGATCCGCCGGCAGGCGTGTGGGATGGGCACTATTGCGTGGGTTTGTCGTCGCGGAAGATACTGACCGTCCCATCCCAACCGTGTTCATATAATTGACGTGCAACCTCAATTAAGCGATGCGGGTAGAGCGTTTGCCCGCTAGCGACAAGGGCGTGCAGCTCAGCGAATGAAAACCAGCGGAGTTCGTCAAGCACTTCACGCTCACTTTCGGTCCATTGCTGATCACTCAACGTCACTGCCTGGGGTAGACGAGTGTAGAAGAACTGTTCGTGTTGCACACGGGTGGCGGCGCGGAAATGAAACCGGGCGCTGCGCGTGGCGACAGGGCCGATCAGATCGGATTCGTGCAGTTCTAATCCGGTCTCTTCGCGCACTTCACGAATGAGCGCATCTCTCGCATCCTCACCGGGCAGCAGTCCCCCACCGGGAGTAAACCACCACGAATGGTCGTCATCGTGAACATCGTGGCCGCGCACCACTAATAGGTGTCCAGCATCGGTAACCAAGATAATCCGAGCCGCTTCACGCTCTAACAATCCGGAGGGGCCCACGGCCCACCCTTCGGTATCAACCTGAGGGCTGTCGTGAGCTGGCAGCGCTAAGTCAAGTGTCGGTGGGGCTGTAAGATCCGCATCGAATGTCAAAGGTTGAGGTGCCTTGCCGGCAAGGCGGAAGAGCCGCACGAGCGGATGCCGCCGCAACCGGACAATTGCGGTCAGGCGTGAATTGTGGAAGGTGCGTGCCAGCTGGGCGTAATACCAGGCGCGTGTGACTTCATGCCACGTTGGTGAGGAGGTTGCAACAGCATTATCTGCGAGTTGACTCAACACCGCCGTAAGTGCCGATTCGAGGCGGGCACGATTGTGTTGCACATCGCGTGGCGGTGAGATCGGTGAAATTTCTAACCCGTCAGCCACAAGTTCACCTGCGGGGGCAAGCGCTAGCGTTGCCGCATCTGCGAGCAGCAGCGACGTTGCAGGATCCAAGGTGCCAGATGCGGCGAGCTGATTAGCTGCCACTGCGCGTTGAACCAGATGGGTATCAAGGACGTGACGGGTGGAGATCAGAGCCTTATGCAGCCTATCTAATCGACGCGCTAATTGAATCGACCACAAGCCCACAGCGATAATAGCGACGCTCAGAACAACGCCGAAGACAATCGACCATTGATGACTCACCGCCGCCCTCCTGCCTGCACAGCGCACTGATAGACGGCCACAATTTTGCGACCCACTTCATCCCAGTCGAACTGGCGACACCACTCGCGGACGTGGGCAGTATCGATGCGCGTGGGATGGGCTAAGGCATCGATGATCGTGGCAGCAAGATCATTTCTGTCACGGTTATGAAAGAGCCAGCCGGCTCGACCGTGGTCAAGGACATCACGAAATGCCTGAATATCACTCGCAACCACCCCGCATCCTCCGGCCATCGCTTCAACCAGCACAATTCCGAATGATTCACCACCGGTTTGCGGGGCGATATAGAGATCAGCTGATGAAAACAACTGGGCCTTTTCTTGATCGGAAATCCCACCCAGAAACTCGACGCGCTCGCCATAGGGAGACAATTGTGTGCGAATATCGTGAGCAGCTCCCGCACCGGCAAT
>JAUNVN010000025.1:0-8782 GCA_030537655.1 Bowdeniella nasicola
CTTCTCTGCGGTGGCCTCATTTAAGCTCGCGACCGCCGCTGTGCAGGCAGCAAACCCCACCGACCGTATCCACGTTGGCACGATCATTTCTCGTGACCACTTCTATCTCCCCAGCCCTACCGAAACACTCGCCAAGTACGGGGTACTCGGTGTGGATATGGAGGCGGCCGCCATGTATGGGGTCGCAGCAGAGTTTGGTCGCGAAGCCCTCACGGTGCTCACTGTTTCGGATCATCTGCTCGACCATTCACGCGATATGAGCCCCGAGGAACGCGAAACCAAGTTCGCAACCGCTCTCAAGCTCGCACTAGCTGCGGCGCACTGCGACTAGATGATTATCAACCTTGATACCGCTACCGGCGCCGACGTGGATGCGCTGCTGGCGGACTATACGCGGATGAAAGATGTGGCGCTGCGTAAATCATTGGAAGTTGAACGCGGCCTGTATATGGCCGAGTCGTCGCAGGTGATTGCACGCGCAATCGCTGCTGGTCACCGGCCGCGCTCCTTCCTATTGGCACCAAAATGGTTGGATGCGTTTGCCCCAACGCTCATCGCAGCAACTGGAAGCGCCGATGGCGGTGATGTGCCAGTCCTGCTGGGCAGTGATGCGCTACTACAATCAATCACCGGCTTTCATCTGCACCGCGGAGCGTTAGCCGCAATGCATCGACCGCAACTTCCTAGCGCTCACGATCTACTCGCGCAACTGCCA
The DNA here is from genome assembly GCA_030537655.1 of Bowdeniella nasicola. Taxonomy (GTDB): domain Bacteria; phylum Actinomycetota; class Actinomycetes; order Actinomycetales; family Actinomycetaceae; genus Bowdeniella; species Bowdeniella nasicola_B. Next base: position 716 of record JAUNVN010000025.1, read on the forward strand.
GCTGGCCGCGCGCGTGTGATGGTGTTGGAAAATATTGTTGACCACACCAATGTTGGCGCGGCATTCCGTTCAGCGGCAGCTCTGGACATCGCCGCGGTGTTGATCACTCCCTCGTGCGCTGATCCGCTCTATCGCCGGTCGGTACGGGTATCAATGGGGACGGTATTTCAAGTGCCGTTCGCGCGGCTGAGGTCCTGGCCGGCCGATATTTCGGTGCTGCAGCAAGCGGGGTTTGTAACAGCAGCACTTGCGCTCAGTGATGAGGCGGTCGCGCTTCCCGAGTTTGTTCGCACCGCCCCCGAGCGCGTTGCACTCGTGCTTGGCACCGAAGGGGACGGGCTGAACCACCGCACCGTTGCTGCATGTGATGTGGCTGTGCAGATCCCGATGAGTGGCGCGGTGGATTCCCTCAATGTGGCTGCAGCTAGTGCGGTGGCAGCCTACGCCCTGGCCTATGGTTAAACTCCGCCTGCGAACCCGTTTTGCCGCCACGCCTCGTAGATCGCAATGGATGCGGAATTCGCCAGATTTAAGCTCCGCAAGCCCGGCTGCATCGGGATTCGAACTGTCCCGGTAAGCCGGGGATCAGCCAGCACCGCTTCGGGCAGTCCCGTTGGTTCACAGCCGAACAGGAGCGCGTCACCATCGCGGTAGTCAATCGCATGGTAGTGGGTATTGGAATGTCCTGAAAATGCCCAGATCCGCTCCGGGGCGATCGCTGCGAAGAATGCATCGAGATCGGCATGGATATCCATGACCGCTAAGTCGTGATAGTCGAGTCCGGCGCGTTTGAGGTGAGCATCAGAAAAATCAAAACCGAGCGGTTCAATCAGGTGCAGGCGCGCGCCGGTACAGGCAGCCAGTCGGATGGCCGCGCCAGTATTTCCCGGGATCCGCGGTTCGTGGAAAACGAGATGAAACACAGGATCACCCTACCGCTGCGGCGTTATTCATGACACAATTACGCCATGGTCTCGCCCATCACATCCGTTGATCCGGGCCATCGTGCACCTGTTTTCCGGCTCGTTGATGTCGATAACGACGGTCGCGTACTGGCGGCGGTTACACCGGCAGCAATCGGCAACGCATTCGCTGACCTGTCCGCAGCGGTGGTAAATACCACCCAGCTGTGTGAATTCACGCGCAAAGGCCGCTTGCGGCTCCTGACCGCCACGAATACGGAAGCTACCGGTCGCTACATTCCCGGACGCCGAACCGTCTTGGTGCAGCACTATTGGCGTGCTGGTGGCGCTCGGCAACTCTCACTGTTAAACCTGGTGGCCTCCCAGTTACCCGCCGGATTGGAAGGTTTCCACCTCCTCGCTCACGATCAGGGGGTACACCACCGGCTGCTGCACGCCCACTCGGCAGGATTCTTGTATCTCGCTCAACCCGGCGACCGTTACGCACCAGCAACATTGCTCTTCCGTCCGTGGATGAGCGCAGCACGGGAAATTGCGCATGACCTACCACCCGGGGTGATGGCCACATGCAGTGATAATGGCAAACACTTCGCCTACTACAATCCCGCAACTGCAACGGCTCATATTATCCGCCCCAAGGACACCATCACCGTGGACATGCCGGCAGCCCCGACGAGTTTGCGATTGCTACCCGATGGTGAACACCTGTATTTCACCACCGCGTCACGCGCCTATGTGATCCGTGAAAAGACGCTGCGCCGTCTGTCAATCCAGGTGATCTCCGGCGGGTTTTCCCACTACGGTGACTTTGCGATTATTCGTGGTGAAGGCAGTTTGCAGCTGGTAGCCAAAGATGCGAGCGTTTTGCACTCCTGGCAGATTAAACCCACCGAGTATCGCCATGCGATTTGGGCACATGCGTCCAGCTATTGTGCCGTCGATGCCGGCGTCGCTGGAGCGTGGCGGATTTCAATGAAAAGTGGCAAACGTCGCGATGTGTGGCCGGCCGATGCGGGAGTGAAATCCTAGGGGTGTAACCGGCGGAACTGCCGGTTCAGGTAGATCAACGGTCGCAATTCAGCATCACGGTCGCGGATATGGACCCGCCGAAGTTCGGCAACCATCAGCTGGGAATCTCCCGTTTCATGTCGTTGGGTAATCTCGGCTTGCAGGTAGGCGCTCGCTGCGTGCAAAACTGGCTCGCCGCTTGGAAGCAGCTCATAGCTGTGGTCGGCAAACCGCTTGCCGCCCAATCCGGCAAAACGCAGTGCAGTATCACTTGCCGCGTCGTCGAGAAAGTTCACGACAATTGCATCGCGGTGTGCCAGGGCGAGGCCTCCGATCGATTCGGTCGTGACGGCAAAGGCGATTGTTGGTGGTTCGGCTGCTACCGAAATGACTGACGATGCGGTGAATCCGCCGAGCTGGTTTCCATCGCAATACGTGATTACCGTAACGCCCGTAGCGTGGCGGCGAAATATCTGCCGGAACTCTTCACGTAATGAGGAATCAGATCCGTCCATACCGGTCATTGTCTCACCAGAGTCAACAATTTCCAGTACTCGCGAGGAAATTCATACGATAGGACCAGGAGGAGAGATGGCTATTGATCTGAATTCCGATTCCGGTGAGTCCTTTGGCAACTGGGCGATGGGTGATGACCAGGCGATGATGAAACTGGTAACCAGCGCGAATATTGCCTGCGGTTTCCATGCCGGAGACCCGAGCGTCATGCGGCGGACAACACGTGCGGCAGCCGAACACGATGTTGCCGTCGGTGCGCACGTTGCCTATCGTGACCTGGCAAATTTTGGTCGGGTCTTTATCGATGTGCCCGCCAATGAGCTCACCGATATGATCATTTACCAGCTCGGTGCGCTCGATGCGATGGCGCGTGGCTGCGGGACGACACTGCGCTATGTGAAACCCCACGGAGCGCTGTATAACACGATTGTCCATCACGAAGCACACGCGAAAGCTGTGGTACGGGCGCTGCAAGAATTCGGCGGTGACCTTCCAATCTTGTGTTTACCGAACTCGGAAATATCTCGGCAGGCCGAAGCGGCAAATATCCGCCCGGTGATTGAAGCATTTGCCGACCGCGCCTATACCCCCGATGGCACTTTGGTTTCTCGGCGCGAAAATGGTGCGGTGTTACACGACGCCAATGAGGTAAGTGCACGCATGGTGAAGCTGGTCGAATCGGGAACCATCACCGCTATTGATGGGACCGAGGTGCACCTTGCTGCCGAATCCATTTGCGTTCACGGCGACACCCCAGCGGCCGTGGAGCTTGCCAGTGCGGTCCGCTCAGCCCTCACCGCAGCGGGTATTGATGTGAAGGCATTCACATGAGTGTGGCCTCCAGAAAGATTGTCTCCTGCGGAGATCTTGCTTTTTTAGTTGAGCTTGATTCCCTCAGTGATGTGTTGGCACTGCATGCGGCCCTGAAAGCCTTAGCGCCGCCCGAAATGGTTGAGTGCGTCGCCGCAGCTAAAACGGTCCTTATCTCTGCTTCAACGCCGGTGGCTGCCAGTGAACTCGCCGCGCTCGTCCGCACCATGGAGGTCCCTGCCTTCCGGGCCGCTGACGCGCGCGAAGTGCAACTACCGGTGTGTTATGACGGGGAAGATCTCACCGCCGTGGCCACCATGTTGAACTGGTCGGTTGACCACCTGATTCACTGGCACACCTCCACCACCTGGACGGCTGCCTTTGGTGGGTTTGCTCCCGGATTTACCTACTGCATCGGCGAGGGACCCGATATCGCTCGCCGTGATACCCCACGAACCCAGGTTCCGGCCGGCGCGGTGGGGCTTGCGGGTCACTACTCGGCTGTCTACCCACGTGCGACTCCCGGTGGGTGGCAACTCATCGGCCACTGCGGTGAGCCGATGTGGGATGCCCAGCGCACACCCCCGGCGTTGATCGCACCGGGTGATCGGATCCGCTACCGTGCCGTGCGCGAGCGAGTGGAATTACCCGCAGCAAAACCAACACAGGCGGGAGAAGTAACCTATGGGGTGCAGGTGCGCGCCAGCGGCATCCAGTCACTCCTGCAAGATCAGGGTCGCCGCGGCCACGCAGATCTTGGGGTGTGTGAATCCGGAGCGATGGATTTGCGATCAGCGCGGCGAGCCAACGTCCTGGTTGGCAATCAGACTGATGAGGTCGTGATCGAACACCTACTTGGCGGATTGCAGTTACAGGCACGCGGCGATTTAGTCGTCGCGGTCACCGGGGCGCAGTGCGAATTGGAAGTTACCGGAGGCGCGTTACACCCCGACGTTGATGCTTACCACCCCGAGATCAATACCCCCTTCGCGCTCCTTGATGGGCAGTGTCTACGCCTGGGTGCGCCCAGTCGTGGGGTGCGCAGCTACGTCGCGATCCGCGGTGGAATTTGTGCCGAGCGGATCTTGGGTTCTGCAGCGACCGACCTGCTCAGCGGGCAGGGACCAGCACCCCTGCGCGCCGGTGATGAGCTCGCGGTTGCTGAACCACAATGGCCGAGTTTTGTTGCCGATGCGAAAACGGCACCGGCCCTGCCACGCGATGTCCTCGCGGTCAGTGTCATCCTCGGGCCGCGTGACGACTGGTTTAGCGCAGACGATATTGATTCCTTACTGACCCAGCAGTGGCAGGTCACCGAACGTTCCAACCGGATCGGCTTGCGGTTGGATGGTATCCCCCTAGGACGCCACGACCGCGGTGAACTGGCCTCGGAAGGAACCGTTGCCGGCGCAATTCAGATCCCACCTGATGGCAAGCCGGTGCTCTTTATGCGCGATCATCCCGTTACCGGTGGTTATCCGGTCATCGGGGTGGTCAACCATCACGATCTTGACCAGTTGGCGCAGCTCGCGCCGGGCGCGAAAATCCGTTTCCGCCTCTATCACGCACCGTCGGTTGCTGACGATGCGATCGGGTTGGGGGGGAAACGATGACTAAGGAGAAAACGATGCGAAAAGTGCTCATTGCTAACCGCGGTGAAATTGCCGTGCGCGTGGCGCATACGTGCGCGGAAGTTGGGATCGCCTCCGTCGCGATTTTCGCTGATCCCGATGCGGAGGCACTGCACGTGCGGGTTGCCGACGAGGCCTACTCCCTCGAGGGCCAAAGCGTGGCGGAAACCTATCTTGATGCCGACAAGATCCTTGCCATCGCGAAACGGTGTGGTGCCGATGCCATCCACCCCGGTTACGGCTTTTTGGCCGAACGTCGCGAATTTGCGCAAGCGGTAATCGATGCGGGACTCATTTGGATTGGTCCTGCCCCGCAAACTATTGAACTGCTCGGCGATAAAGTTGCTGCCCGCGAGATCGCCCAGCGTGTCGGTGCGCCGCTGGTAAAGGGGAGCGCCGGAAATGTTCCGGATGCGAAAACTGCCCGCCGCGTGGCTGCCGAACTTGGTTTTCCAATCGCAATTAAAGCTGCCTTTGGTGGCGGCGGCCGTGGAATGCGAGTGGTGCATCGCCTCGAAGATGTCGAAGAAGCATTCGACTCTGCGGTACGTGAATCCGAAGCGGCATTCGGGCGCGGTGAATGCTATTTGGAGCAATTCTTAGAAAAACCCCGCCATGTTGAAGCGCAGGTAATTGCCGATACGCACGGCAATGTTTACACCCTGGGTACCCGTGATTGTTCACTCCAGCGGCGCAACCAAAAACTTGTCGAAGAAGCTCCCGCACCGTTTTTAACTGCAGACCAGCGCGAACTGATTGAACGTTCCGCCCGCGATATTTGTCGCGCTGCCGGCTACGTTGGTGTCGGCACGGTGGAATACCTCCTGGGTGCTAACGGCAAGATTTCCTTTTTGGAGGTCAACACTCGCATCCAGGTGGAACATACCGTCACCGAGGCGGTCACCGGCGTGGATATGGTTCTTGCACAGCTACAGATCGCAGCTGGAAAACCAGTCCCCGTTGACGATGATTTACAGCCGGTTGGTCACGCCTTCCAATTCCGGATCAATGCCGAAGATGCCGGGCGCGGGTTCCTACCTGCAACCGGTGAAATCGACGTGTTTGACCCACCGACCGGTCCGGGGATTCGCATTGATACCGGAGTACACACCGACTCGGTCATCTCGGGACGATATGATTCAATGCTCGCGAAGATTATTATCTGGGGTATCTCCCGTAAACACGCGATCAGGCGGGCACGTCGGGCACTCAAAGAGCTACGTATCCGCGGGATTACCACGGTGCTGCCCTTCCACCGCGCCATCTTGGAAGAGCCTGCCTTTATCAGCGAGGACGACTTCGGGGTATATACCACCTGGATTGAACAGGAATATGCCTCCACTTTGGAAGCCGACCCGCAATTCCGTCAGGCTGTGCCCAGTCAAGAACGGGTGCGAATGATGATTGAGATCGATGGTAAAAACGCGAAACTCGGACTGCCAGCCGCATTCATGCGGGCACTGAGTGCGGGGGGCGGCAGCGATCCAATGGCCGCACTTGCCGGTTCGGTTCCAGATACTCATGTTAATCCCGCTGAGCTCCGCTCCCCCATGGCAGGTACTGTTTTGCACGTCCATGTTGCCGAAGGCGATCAGGTGGACGAAGGTGCGGTAGTGGTGGTGATCGAAGCGATGAAAACCGAGTCACCAATTACCGCTCACCGTGGCGGCAGGGTCAACGATCTGCAGGTAGCGCCGGGCGATAGCGTCAGCCTCGATGATCTCATCTGTCACATCGAGGCCGACGACTAAGGGATCTGATAGTCGCTATCATGCGCATCGGTAATGAGCATATGACCGGGTGCGTGCCCGAAGGCGAGCGGTGGCCGCGATTGCATCACCGCTGCCTGCGGGGTGACTCCACACGCCCAGAACACCGGGATGTGATCGGCTGGGATCTCGACGGGATCACCAAAGTCTGGTTGTGACAGATCTTCGATACCGAGGGCGGCCGGATTGCCAATATGTACCGGTGCGCCATGTACGGCCGGATAGCGTGCAGAAATTCGGACCGCATCACTGATCTGGTCAGCTGGTAGCGGCCGCATGGAGACAACGAGCGGACCGCTAATCCGCCCGGCTGGCGCGCACCGTCGTGTGGTTTGATACATCGGGACGTTACAGCCCTGATCGATATGGGCCACACGAATTCCAGCGCGTTGCAGCGGGGTTTCAAATGTGAAAGAACACCCGAGGATGAAGGTGACAAGATCGTCTTGCCACACCTCATTAAGATCACCGACCGTACCGGCAAGTTCGCCATCACGATAGATCGTATAGGCGGGGATATCGGTGCGAATATCCCCATCGGCCAACAGTGGACCGGCGGTTTGGCCGGGTTCTAACACCCCTAGGAGCGGACACGGTTTGGGGTTGCGTTGACAAAACAGCAATACCTCAAAGGCGTAATCCTCGGGCACAATAATCACATTTGCTTGCGTGTAACCAGCACACCACCCGGCGGTCGGGGTGCGCAGGCCCGCGCGGAAATGCGCACGAGCCTGCGCGGGTTTGAGCTGGGCTACATCCGCTGGCAATGACGTTAGGATTTCATCCACAGCTGTGTCAGTCCTTCCAGAGCGTTAACTCCCAAGTAGATTGTCAGCAGCCAGGTAAGCACTCCGACAATGAGCAGCCACACGGGATAGCGGTAGCCATGGAGCAAATCACGCCGCCGCCATGCCACCCACAGCACGATGGCGAAACCGACCGGCAAAATCAACCCATTGACCGCGCCGGCAACAATGAGGATCGTGGCCGGTGGTTTGCCCAGCAGTAAGAATACGGACAGGGAGACCGCAATAAACACGACGGTGAAAATATTGCGCTTCATTGTTCCGGTTTCTTGACTGGTGAGGAACGAAACCGAAGTGAAGGCCGCGCCGATCACCGAGGTGATGGCCGCTCCCCACAAAATCACGCCGAAAATACGCAAACCGGCATCGCCCGCGGCAGCTGCGAATGCGGCAGCGGGTTTATTTACTTCACCCGACAGGTCAATTCCGGTGTGCACCACTCCGAGGATCGCTAAGAACAACAAGAAACGCATCACACCGGTCACCAAAATGGAGATCACCGATGAGCGTGAAACCCGGCGGACGTTTTCTGGTCCCGTAATACCGGTATCGATCATTCGGTGGGCACCAGAGTAGGTAATATACCCGCCAACTGTCCCACCAA
>JAUNVN010000025.1:8792-10097 GCA_030537655.1 Bowdeniella nasicola
AACGAAGAACTTAAACGATTCGGGTATCACCGTTTGTTTTAGTGCCTCACCAAATGGAGGACTGGCCACAACGGTGACGTAAATCATCAGCCCGATCATGATGAAACCGAGTACCACCACGATCGCGTCGAGTGCCTTGCCGGCTGCTTTCCACAGGAAAATAAAGATCGCAATCCCAGCGGTGATCGCACCGCCAAGGGTTGGATTCATCCCCAACATGGCGTTCAACCCCAGACCACCGCCAGCAATATTGCCGACGTTAAAGACCAGGCCGCCAAGGGCAACCATCACGCCGATGGCCCATCCCAACCCGGGAAGGACCTTGTTGCCCAGCGTATTGGTGCGCATCCCGGAAACCCCAATGACGCGCCAAACGTTTAGCTGCACAAAGATATCGACAATGATGGAAATGAGGATGGCCGCACCAAATGCAGCCCCCATCTCAATAGTAAATTCGGTGGTTTGGGTAATAAACCCCGGCCCGATAGCCGAGGTGGCCATCAAAAAAATCGCACCGATGAGGGTACCGCTCCCGGTGGCTTTCACACTGGCGCTTGGTGCCGCCGTGGGTGCGCCATCCGAGGCGGTGGGCGTATCAGATTCATATTGCGTTGACATGGGGGCCTTCCTTACTGGTCCGGACGCATTCCAACCGCAGCCCTGGCGGTATTGTCGCTACTTTAGCGCAGTTTGACTCTCCATTGACACAAGAGTTTATCAATCACTGCAAATATGTCCGTTATGGGCTAATAAACTGGTCAATAGCGACATATCGCGAGCGTGACGAGCGCCGAATTACCTCCCATGTTGGAACGCTGGGCGAATGTGCCGCTAGATTAGCCTCTGTGATGATTGTGCTCCCACCATCGGAGGGCAAAGCCCGCCCGATATCGCCGCGTCCGGTTGATCTCGATACGCTCTTTGCGCCCCAGCTGCGTGCTGCGCGCCGCACAGTCGCCACGGCACTTGGGGCTCTCGGCACCGGCGAGGAAGCCTGCCGGCAATTGAAGTTGGGTCCGAAGTCTGCTGACCAAGTTCAGTGGAATACAGATCTCAGTTGGGGGGCTCCCGCAGCTGACATTTATACCGGGGTGCTGTATCAGGCAGCTCACCTCTCGCCGGCCACGCGCGCAGTGGTGATTTTCTCTGCCCTGTACGGCGTATTGCGTCCCTGTGATGTGATTGCCCCCTATCGCCTCCCCGCGAGCGCCCGGTTACCGGGCCTGGGGGCGATTGGGCGCTGGTGGAAGCCACACCTTGCTGCGGTACTTGATGCCCAGGCGGATGCGGCCGGCATGGTGATTG
>JAUNVN010000025.1:10107-13019 GCA_030537655.1 Bowdeniella nasicola
ATGCGCGTTCGGTGGCCTACCAGCACATGTGGACCCCACCGGCGCACGTGGCGTGGATTCACATTGCGGCCCGCCGGGGCGGAAAACCGGTGACCCACCTGGCCAAGCACTATCGCGGTATGGTCACTCACCACCTCACGACCGCTAAGGACACCCCCACCACTCCAGCAGCCCTACGCGAGCTGCTCACCGCGACCCTCGGGCTTCAAGTCGAGCTCGACTATGAACGAGCTGGGCGCTTCACCCTCACGATCGAGGCTCCTGCGAATTCCTAACCGGCGATAGCCTCTTGCCTCGGCTATAGCGATCCGCACCATCCGGGTGCGCTGCCCGTACGTTACCCCTATCGCATCACTTCCATCTATTCGCCCCGATGTCGTGTTCGCCAGCTTTCTAACCTCCCTCCTGGCACGCTGCAATCACCACCGCGAGGTGCGCGCAACGATGAAGGAGTGTCGGCCCGCTCCCAGCAACACCGATGCCCCGCCCCCACATTGCCCGGCCGTGGTCTCGCAGGAGCATTCGGGGGGGGCAGACTCACAAGCCGAACGCAACGCTCGTCGCTGTTCAGCTGCGGCACGTCGTCATACCCCCTGGATATCGACGTGCGCGAAGCCCGATGGTGAATTACGGGGCGAGTAGTGCGGCAATCACCGCAAGGGTCGGGGTGACAAAGATTGTGGTTGCCATGACGGTGCCGGTCGCCAACTGTTCGCTCGCTCCGGCGCGGTAGGCTGCGACATAGGCGTTTTGTGCGGTGGGTAGCCCGGCCATTGCCACCGTGGCATACAGGTCAGCACCGGTCATGGCAAACCCCCAGTGCGCAATTGCAAACGCAAGCAAGGGTTGCCAAATAATCTTCGTAACCGTAGCGCTTACCACCATGGCAGCCGTTGCCGAAAATGCGCGCGGTGAGGTTCCAATAAAACTCAGACCAAAGGCAATGAGGATACAGGGAACGGCTGCCCCGGCAACGATCGAAAGGACTTCTCTTGCCACCCACGGCAGAGTCCAGTCCACCAGCGAGACCCCCATCCCCATCACAGCAGCCCACAGCAGCGGATTGAAGCAGATGGCGCGCGCGATATTGGCCAGACTTGGGTGATGGTGCGGGGAAACGATATCGGCCAGGGTGAACCACAACGGTGAGAAGAAGGCGAGTTGGAATAACAGGACTGGAATCGCCGCGAGGGTTGAGCCCAGCAGGTAGTGCGCTAGGGGAATGCCCAGATAGCCAATATTCGCCAGTCCCGAGCTCATCCCACCGATCACCAAGTCTGCCGCTGTGGCACGCCAACACCACCTAGCGAGGATGATGAAGGTGAGGGATGCAAGGGTAGCACTAAGCGCAGCAGTCACCAGCGGCGCTCCCAAGACGGCGGGTAGATTGGCTTCAGCTAGCGCTAAAAACACGTAGGCGGGCAATGCGAAGTGGTAGACGAGCCGATTGAGAGGGGCTTGGGCTGCGGGAGTGAGAATCGACATTTTCCCCGCGCCATAGCCAATACCGATCACCAACCAGATGACGGCGAGCCCATTAATTACCGCGTGCACACCCCAATTTTGGCACGTTGCCTACCACCGGGCCTGCACGTCCATTGCCAGCGGCTGAACGTGGCGGAGAAAACACTTGCCGCCAGGCCGACGAAAATTTCCCGCACACCCCCCATTCACCACTAAGCTCAAGGCGGCGCCCCCCCCGGCCCCTAAAAATGCGCAGCTAGGAGTGACATGAGAGCTATTGGGTTTGATCGTGAGCGTTATATCGCCATGCAATCGGAACATATTCAAGCACGCCGCCAAGAGATTGGCGGCAAACTCTATTTAGAGATGGGGGGCAAGCTCTTCGACGATATGCATGCTTCCCGTGTCCTTCCCGGGTTTACTCCCGATAACAAAATCACCATGCTCGAAGCGCTGCGCGATGAAGTTGAAATTATCATCGCTGTCAACGCGAAAGATCTGGGCAGTCACAAAATCCGTGCTGACCATGGCATCACCTATGAAGATGACGTGCTGCGACTAATTGACGTCTTTCGTGAACGCGGTTTTCTAGTAGAAAACGTCGTGATCACGCAGATGGAACCCGGCGATGTTGATGCGTTTAACTTCCGCGAACGCCTCGAACGGCTCGGGATAAAGGTCGCACGTCACCACACGATTGCCGGCTACCCTACCAATACAGATCTGGTGGTCTCCGATGCCGGGTTTGGAAAGAACGACTTTGTTGAAACCAGCCGTGATTTGGTCATTGTCACCGCCCCGGGGCCCGGCAGTGGCAAGCTCGCAACCTGTCTGTCGCAGATCTACCACGAATATCAGCGTGGCGGCACCGCCGGATACGCAAAGTTTGAGACATTTCCGATTTGGAATATTCCACTCGATCATCCGGTTAACCTCGCCTATGAGGCGGCGACCGCCGATCTTGATGATGTCAATATGATCGACCCCTTCCACTTGCAGGCCTATGACAAGCAGGCGGTGAACTACAACCGCGATGTGGAAGTCTTTCCGCTGTTGCGCTTACTGCTGGAGAAACTCGCCGGCTCCTGCCCCTACCAGTCCCCCACCGATATGGGCGTGAATATGGTCGGTTATTGCATGAGTGATGACGAGGTGTGTCGCGAAGCGGCAAAACAAGAAGTGATCCGCCGCTATTACAAGGCCCTGGTGGAAGAACGCCGGCAGGACGCCACCCCGGTGATCTCCGCTCGGATCGCACTGCTGCTTGGGAAGTTGGGAATTACCACGACATCACGGGCCGTGGTGGCCCCAGCATTGGAGGTTGCGCGCACGACTGGTGCTCCAGGTAGCGCCCTGGAGCTGCCAGACGGGCGGATTGTAACCGGTAAAACGTCGGCGCTATTGGGATGTAGTGCCGCGATGCTGTTGAATGCGTTGAAACTGCTCGC
>JAUNVN010000026.1 GCA_030537655.1 Bowdeniella nasicola
AGATATTCCTCGATCCCCTCCGGTCCACCTTCACGACCAAGTCCGGAATGCTTAATGCCCCCAAAGGGTGCGGTCGCATCCGAGATCTTCCCGGTATTGACCGCAATCATGCCGGCTTCAAGTTCTTCACTGATCATGAACAGATCGCCAACATCATCGGCAATCGCATAGGCGATCAGTCCATAATTCGTGTCATTGGCGAATTCAAGCGCATCTTGTACGCTCCGATAGGAAATGATGGGGAAGACGGGACCGAAAATCTCGGTGTGCATAATCTTGGCATCGGCTGGCACATTGGTCAGCACCACCGGGGGGAGGTAGGTGCCAGTATCGGGCAGATCCCCCACCTCGCCGCGGTAGGCCAAGATCGCGCCGCGCTCCAATGCATCATCGATCAGGCCTTCAATTTTTTCGACCGCTTCGCGGTTAATGAGCGGACCGAGTTTCGTCTGCGGATCCGCCCCGTCGCCGACGTGGTAGTCACGCAGGTCGTAGATCAGTTCGTCGACAAACTGGTCAACTTGTGAGCGCGGGATAATAAACCTGTTTGCCGCGGTACATGCCTGTCCCCCATTGCGCATTTTCGCGGTTAATGCGGCCTTAACTGCCGTGTACAAACACCCGGAGGGCAGCAGTAGGAACGGTGCGTTACCACCGAGTTCCATTGAGGTGCGCAAAACATTATCGGCCGCCTTACGCAGCAGCGTGCGGCCAACGGCCGTTGACCCGGTAAAGGTGAGCTTACGCAACCGTGAATCCGCGAGCAGCGGATCACACACCCCGGCAGCATCGGAGCTGGGAATACAGTTAACCACCCCGTCGGGCACACCCGCTTCGCGCATGATATCCATCAGCGCCAAGGTGGTAAGGGGGGTGGCCTGGGCGGGTTTGACCACCACGGTGCAGCCGGCAGCAATTGCCGGTGCGATTTTGCGCGCCCCCATCGCCAGCGGGAAGTTCCACGGCGTAATTGCTAACACCGGTCCGACTGGACGTCTCCACGTTGCCATCGTGTTGCGCCCGGTAGCTGCCGGGTGAATGCGGCCAGAATAGCGGACTGCCTCTTCGGAAAACCAGCGGAAATAGGAGGCGGCATAGCGTACTTCACCGCGAGATTCCTCCAGGGGTTTGCCCATTTCGGCGGTAATGAGCGCCGCGAGCTCATCTTCGCGTTCACCAAGTAGCTGCCAGGTTCGCAGCAACATATCGCTGCGTTGGCGGGAGGTGGTGTAATACCACGGGCCGCGCAGACGTCCGGTGCTCACCGCCACATCAAGTGCTTGCAGCGCAAGATTCGCGTCCGTATCGCCCACATCAGCCAGCGGTAATCCCGTTGCAGGATTGAGCACGGGAAATGTTTTGGATGTTTTAACGACCTGTCCATCAATGATTGGACCAAGCGGAATTGACGAGATCAGCGCATTAAGATCCATTGGTCATCTTCTCCTTCGGCAGCACTTTGCTTTTGAGGTTAGTGCGCCCTGCACGCGCAGACACGAACTTGAGTCAAAATCTTTCACACTTCGACACAATCAGCCGAATGAGAAATGTGCGCGCTGAAGCCTTGAGTACCAAATTATTGCATCAATTGGCGTGCGCAAATGACTACCGTTGAATATTACGGTTTTGATTTCACTGCCCAAATTACCTGAGAATTAGTGATTTTCAACACTTATTGGGGGTGTTGGCAACTCCACGCCCACATTGCGATCGCCGCTGCGTGCCCAACATTCATCGATCTGGTCGACCCAAACTGGCGGATATGGTGCACCGAGGCACATACCTGGAGCATGTCAGGTGATAATCCACGCGCTTCTGAACCGAAGACCAAACAGGCGGCACGTGGCAGGCTCACCTCTTCAAGCGGCGTGGAAATATCGATATTGTCAATTCCAATAATCGGAAGGTCCCGTGCGTCCATCCAGTGCGCAAATGTGGCGACATCACCATGGTGGTAGAGGTGCTGATACCGGTCGGTAACCATGGCCCCGCGCCGATTCCACCGCCGACGGCCAACGATATGGACCGCCGCAACCGCGAATGCGTTCGCAGTGCGCACAATCGAGCCAATATTAAAATCGTGGTCGAGGTTTTCAATCGCGATATGTAACGGCCGGCGGCGCTTGTCGATATCAGCGATGATCGCTTCCATTGTCCAATAGCGATAATGGTCTTCAACATTACGTCGATCACCGGCGGCTAATAGGTCACGATCCCAGTGGGATCCAACCGGCCAGTTCGCTTCACCACCGGGCCAGGGTCCCACCCCATGGGGGCTGGTCAGTTTGATCCCTCCTCGGAGCGTTGCCGATTTTCCTGCCACTGACGCAACTCGGCATCGCGGGCATCACGTTCGGCACGAAACTCCATATTGGGTGTCGCCCGCACGGCCGGATCCGTGGTTTCAAACAGTTCTGCGCGCCGATAGTGAAACAGTGAGGCGAGCAGGGAGGAAGGAAATGATGCACGACGGGTGTTTAATTCACGCGCGTTGGCATTGTAGTAGCGCCGACCGGCTGCAATCCGGTCTTCCGTATTGGTCAGCTCGGCTTGCAACTGCTGAAATCCGGCAAGCGCACGTAAATCACGATGACGTTCAGCAAGTTCAAACAGGTCAGCTAACCGGGCAGAGAGCTCATTTTCCTGTGCGGTTTGTTCCGCGGGGGTGGACCCGACCGACATCGCTTTGCTGCGCGCTGCTTCCAAAGCCTGGTAGACCTCGGTGGCATCGGGTTCATATTCACTTACCGCCGCAATCAAATTCGGGATGAGGTCGTGGCGGCGGGTGAGTTCAACTGTAATCTGTCGCCAGGCTTCATTAACCTTCCAGCGCAGATGCTTGAGCGCATTGAGGGCAATGAGGGCACCGCTTACCGCCACGAGCAGGACGATAACAACGATCGTGATCACGGTGGAGGTTACATCCATGCGGCGTCCTTTGTCCGTTCATCCATTTGGCTGATTGTAGGTCAGCTCGCCGAGTTCGGCGAGTTTGCCTGCTGGGCGGCGCCAAGTCCTAAGTCTTGGAGGCTGAGGGCGAAATAGTAGGGAACACCACTGGCAGCAATTTTCTCACCGGCCCCCGTATCTCGATCGACCACGACCGCGCAGCCGACGACCTCGGCGCCCGCAGCGCGCGCTGCCGCAATTGCGCTGAGCGGTGACCCACCGGTGGTGGAGGTATCTTCGACGATCACCACCCGGCGCCCGGTAATATCTGGGCCTTCAATTTGCCGCTGCATTCCGTGGGTTTTCGCAGCTTTGCGCACCACGAACGCGTCAATTGCCAGTCCGCGTGAAGCAGCGGCATGCATAATTGCCCCGGCCACCGGGTCAGCCCCCATCGTCAGGCCCCCAACCGCGTCAAAATCATCGGGCCCCAACCCGGCTTCTTCCAGGAGGTCAAGCATAACGTGACCTATCAGGGGAGCAGCTTCGTGATGGAGGGTAGCGCGCCGGAGATCGACGTAGTAGTCGGATTCCATCCCCGAGGCGAGCGTGACCTTCGCGTGAATCACACACAGGTCGGTGACTAATTCGGCGAGGCGAGCGCGGGCAGTATCGTTCGTGTTCACATGTCTACTGTACTGGCCCCTGCCCGCACGTGAGTCCCCGCCAGGCTTTGGGACCGGCCACAGTGCGCACTAACGCTCGCGGTGACGCCGCAAGTGCCGCCTCCACAACCCGGTAGCGCCATGTTGGAATCACATGCACCTTCCCGCGGGCGACCCCGCTAAGGGTTTGGGAGACAACCGTCTCGGCACTCAGCCAGCCGAGACGCGGCCACACCTCGGCCGGCAACTTGGCGGCAGCGTGAAATTCCGTGCGCACGAGTCCCGGGCTCACCGCGGTCACCTGCACTCCGGTACCGGCAAGTTCGCAGGCAAGTGCTTCACTAAAACTGCGCACCCACGCTTTCGCAGCCGCATAGGTTCCCATCGCAGTGCGGGCCACCATCGAGGCGACGTTAATGATGGCGCCGCGTCCGCGCGCCGCCATCACCGGGGCCGCGGCGTGCGAAAGTTCCATTACCGCGCGCACCATCACATCGATAGCGGCCTGTTCGCGTTTGAGGTCGCCGCCAAGGAAAGGTTGGCCCAACCCAAACCCGGCGTTGTTGACCACGACATTTAGTGGTCGGTGGCGGTCAGCGCAGCGCGCCGCGACCCGTGTACGCCCAGCGTCAGTGGCGAGATCAGCAACGATCACCTCGCAGCGCACCCCAGCGACGGCGCTGATCTGACCGGCCAGGTCAACCAGGTGGGCCTCACGGCGTGCCACCAATATGAGATCACAGCGCTTTGCGGCCAGTTGCCACGCAAATTCGCGGCCCAAACCGCTGGAGGCTCCAGTAATCAGGGCGGTGCCGGCACGTGCCGGCAAGGCAAGACCCCCGGCGCTCACCGCAGGTCGTTGCTGTGGGTGGGGCCGGGGGTGTGCCATGGTGGTTATCCTTTCACCGATCCGGCTGCAAGTCCGGAACGCCAGTATTTTTGCAGACCAAGGAACAAGAAGATCAGCGGGATGACGCCGAGCAACGCTCCGAGCATGACCGCCCCCTTGGCTGGGGAGAAGTAGGTCATCATCCCGTAAAGACCCAATGTTACCGGTTTGATACTTTCCGAACTCACCATCATCAACGGTAAGAGGAAGTTATTCCAGGTAGCCACAAAGATGAACAGGAAGATGGTCACCATCGCTGGGGCAAGCAGACGCAAGACCATCGTAAAGAAGATCCGAGCTTCACCAGCCCCGTCAATCCGAGCGGCTTCCAGCAATTCGGTCGGGACGGAGGACTGGGCGTATACGCGACCCAAGAACACCCCGAAGGGGCTGACACACGAGGGGATAATAATTGCCCACATCGTGTCGGTGATCCCGATTTCATTGAAGACCACGTACATCGGGATGGTCAGTAATGCGACGGGCATCAACAGCCCCGACATAATGACCCCCAGAGCAGCGCCACGGCCCGGAAATTCGAATTTCGCCATGGCGTAGCCCGCCGAGACTGAAATGAGGGTACCGACCACGCCGGCAACAATCGAGTAGATCAGCGAGTTGCCGACCCACTGCCAAAAATAGCCTTTCGACCAACTCATCAACCCCTGATAGTTGCCAGCGAGATTGATCTCATCGAAGAGAAAACCATTGGTGGCGGTCAGCTGGGCGTTGGTTTTCGTTGACGCAACGATCACCCAGTAGACAGGAAACAGGAAGTAAATGAGCGCGACGATCAGCAAAATCGTAGTGATGGTGCGCGCCATCTTTGATGGCTGGACCGAACGGATCGGCACGCCTTCAAAACTCGGACGGTACTGCCGCCCATCAGGCAGGGTGGCAATCTTACTCATTTGCTAATCCTCCGATCCACCAGAGCGTAGCCAATCGCCAGGATGCCGGCGATCAGTGCCATCACAATGGAAATCGCCGAGGCAGGGCCATCACCACCAGGAGAATATTTCCCCATCATGGTGTTGTAGGCCATCATCATTGGGGTGAAGTCTCCCCCCATCCATGTGGCAGTCGATGACAGCACCGTCGGTTCGTTAAACAGCTGGATTGTCCCCACGATGGAGAGCAATACGGCAAGGAGTGCTGCCCCGCGCACCAGCGGGATTTTAATCTTCGTGGTGATCTGCCAATTGGTTGCCCCATCAATACGGGCGGCTTCTTCCAGATCGTGTGGAATTGCTTGCAAGGCGGCCAAAAAGATGAGCATGTTGTAGCCCGTGTAGGTCCACGTCGTCATATTTGCCATCGAGGCCAGCACAATATTGCGACCGAGGAAATCAATATTGATTCCCCATGACTGCAGGGTTTGCACGAGGGGTGAAATATTAGGGCTGTAAAGGTAGAGCCAAATCATGGCGGCAACCACGCCCGGGATTGCATACGGCAGGAAGTAGCCCAGCCGGTAAATGGTCACGTGCCGGGTGAGATAGGAATCCAGCACGAGTGCCAGTGCGAGGGCCAACAGGATCATGATCGGCACCTGGATGAAGGTGTAGCCGACCACCCGGGCCATACCGAGCCAAAAGCGGGAGCTGGTGACCACATCGGCGTAGTTGGCAAATCCGACGAATGTGTCGACAAGTTCACCCCCGCCATAAAGGCCCCCACCACCAGCAACTTTGCGGAAGAACGATTTGTAGATCGAAATGACGATCGGAATGATGAAAACAAACAGAAATGCAATCGAAAATGGCGCCATGAATGCCCAGCCCGTACGGGCTTCATGCCGTTCACGGATCCGGTGATTCCTGGGCGGGTCCACTGGCGCTGACGCCTGGCGGTCAGTGGCCGCAGTTTGCGTACTGGTCACAATTTCCTCTCAGTGCACGCGCGGGAGCCCGATCGAGCCGAGCCTGGAGAAAACAGACAGCAGGGGGCACCCGCGATGCGGATGCCCCCCTGTTGTCGTCATGGTGTCGTCTTAGTCAGCAACTGGCAGGTTGAGATCCTTCAGCGCTGCGATACTGGCCTCTTGGGCGGCAGCAAAGATATCGGCAACCTTTGCTTCACCAGCGATCACCTTGGCGGCCGTATCGTTCATCTTCGGGCCAACCGAGGAGAAGCCAGGGATGTAGGGGAACTTGTCCGTCAGTGATTCATTTGCCTTGGCAAGTTCAGCAAAGACGTCCTGGCCACCGAATTGGCGCTTCACCTTTTCGGGAGTGGTGACATCGCCCTTAGCGGCAACAACCAGGCCCTGAGTGGCGAGGTCTTCGGTCTGACGGTTGAACCAGTCAATGAATTCAACAGCCTGGGCAGGGTATTCACAGCCCTTCATCACCGCGACGCCCGAACCCCCGTCCGGTCCGGTGAGCTGGCCGGCACCAAAGTCAGGCAGTGGCGCAACTTTCCAGGTACCTTCTTCATCTTCGGGCACCACGGCATCGAGCATGAAGCCCGCTTCCCATGCGGCACCGATATTGCCAATCAGTTCGCCATCTTGCATCGCCTTGGTGTAGGCGTCATCCCAACGGTTGTGGGTCAAAGCGGCATCGTTATCGAGCATTTCTTGCCAGAAGTCGGCAACGACCTGGGCGCCGTCACCTTCGGTGTCAACAACCCACTGGTCACCTTCGGTGCCATACCAGGTATCACCGGCCGCAGCAGCCTGACCGGAGAGCCAGTTTTGGGCTTCGTCAATTTCAAAGTCAAGGATGTACTTGCCCTGTTCGGCAGCCTTCACTGCCATTTCTTTCAGCTCCTCGACGGTATTGGGGACATCGAGGTCGAGCTCTTGAAAGGCTGCTTCATCATAGAAGTACACCAGTGGGCCGGTATCTTGCGGCAGGCCGACAATCGCGTCGCCCACACCCATCTGAGCATAGGCGCCAGAGAAGTTATCCTTGTACTTCTCAGCTTCGTCCTTCACGTCTTCGAGCATGCCCTTGGCATACATTTCTGGAACTTCCGCGTAGGCGAGCTGTGCCAGACAGGGAGCTGAACCGGAGTTCACATCCAGTTCGAGCTGCTTAATCATCTCGAGGGCTTCGCCACCCCACTTATTTGCCGTGACCTGGACTTCGGGGTTCTCTTCATTCCATCGGTCAACAATTTCTTGCACCGGCGTCATTCCTTCACCATCGGGCAGGCGGTGCATATATTCGAGTTCGATCACTTCACCGGGCTTAACTTCTTTGCCAGCGGTGGACTTGTCATCTGCGCCGCCACCACAGCCGGCAAGCACCAAAGCTGATGCTGCAACGGCACAGGTGACAATTGATGTGCGCCGACGTTTCATCATGATATTCGGACCTCTCCGTCGAGTTCGTGTCGCGACATGTTCGGTTTTGGGGGTAATTCACCTATCGATTTACCCGGTATTGCTTACTTTACGGGATATAACCGCAACGCGATAGCGAAAATCGTTGCCCAGTCGGTCACAATCTACCAAAACCGAACAATATTGATAGGGAATCGTGATTTACGCCTTTATTCTCGTCACGAAAGACCAAAGTGTCGGGTGGGATGTACGGTGGGATTATGCGTCTTGCTACTTGGAATGTGAACTCAATCCGCGCGCGCCTGGACCGGGTCCTTGATTTTTTACAACTCGATGACATTGATGTCTTGGCAATGCAGGAACTGAAGTGCAAACCAGATCAGTTTCCCTTTGAAGCCTTTCACGCGGCGGGCTACGAGGTCGAAATGGTGGGATATAACCAGTGGAACGGGGTGGCCATTTGTTCCCGTGTCGGTTTAAGCCAGGCAACAGTGGCATTTCCCGGTGCTCCCCGCTGGAATGATCAGGTCGAAGCCCGCGCACTGTGCGCCCGCGTTGGCGAGCAGTGTGGCACGCCGCTGTGGCTGTGGAGTCTATATGTGCCAAATGGCCGCGAACTTGATCATCCGCACTACGAGTACAAACTTTCCTGGCTTAGCGCACTGCAAGCACATCTTGACACCACGCTGAAAGCCGACACGGATGCCCAAATTGCCCTGGTTGGTGATTTCAATATTGCGCCAGAAGATGACGACGTGTGGTCACTGGAATATTTTGCCGAGAAAACCCATGTCTCTGCACCCGAACGCGCTGCCTTTGCGCGCTTTGGCACCCTCGGATTTCAGGAAGTGACCCGGAAGTATGTGCCGCAGCAATACACCTATTGGGATTACCAGCGATTACGGTTTCCCAAAAATGAGGGGATGCGTATCGACTTCGTGCTCACCTCACCCGCACTTGGTCAGCGAGTGCGCGCGGCGAGTATTGAACGCGATGAACGCAAAGGTAAGGGGGCTTCCGATCACGTCCCGGTGATCGTGGAAATCGATTAGCGAAATGCCGCGCGAATCCGCGCATTCATCTCGCTCCACTTGGCGCGGTGTTCCTCCCCGTAGGGCTTGGCTCCGAGGAATACTGCCCCCAGGTCCACACTCGGATCGATCCACACGAACGAACCGGCCTGCCCGAAGTGGCCATAGCTGCGTGGGGAGTGGTCCGGGCCGAGCCAGTGCGGGTCCTTGTGCCCGCGAAGTTCAAACCCCAGTCCCCAACAGTTATGTTTTTGGCGCCCATAGCCTGGCAGCACTCCATCCAGATCGGGAAACTGGCAGGTGGTGGCCATCCGGTGCAACGCCTGGCATATCAGCGTGGGACGCATCCACTCGTGAAGCAGTTTTGCCACTCCAAAGGCACTGCCGTGCGCACCCCAGGCAGCCGAACCGTAAAACGTCACTTCACTGATTCCCAGTGGCATCAGGATTTCACGGTTGACGTACTCGTGAAACGCCACTCCCGTCGCCTGGGCGACACGCTCGCCAAGCACCTCGATTCCCAGGTTGGAATAGACGCGGTGCCGTTCGGGCTTTTGCGCAAGATAGCCCTGTTCAAACGGCAGTCCGGAAGCGTGCGAGAGCAGATGGCGGATCGTCGCTCCTGCGGGGGCGCGTTGCCCGGCGGAATCGCTCAAAGAAAGCTGCCCGCGCTCAATTGCAATCAGGGCGCCATAGGCGCTCAGCAGCTTGGTTACCGATGCAAGTTCAAATCGCTGACTTACCCTTCCCTCCTGGTGGATGATGCCGCTGGGATCGGTAACGATAAGGGCCGTATCGAAGGACCACGTACCACGCAGCTGCTCGCGTTTGGACATTATGTCTCCCTCGTGTGCTAGCAATCAGGCCGCTCGGTTTAGTGTAGGTGGGATAGGTGTGGGAATAAAGATGGGCTACGCCACGCGTTCGAGGGCACTTTCGAGATGCAGCTGTTTTTCTTGTCCAACTGCCGCCATCCACAGCCGATAGGTAAGCACGTCTTCCCCAAGACAAAATTCGCGTTCAATGACGTTTACCTCTTTGGCCGTGGGAGAATTTTGCACGTCTTGGGCAAGGGTATGCAGCACGATCGATCCGTCGGTGTGCACCGTGCAGGTTCCCACCCCCAGCTCAACCTGACCGGTCGGGATTGCTACAACGAATTCGATCGTCGTCGGGCTGGGGGCGCGTAAAAATCCGGTTTCTGTATGGCGCGGCTCGCCAGCCATCGTTGTGCGTTGGGTGAAAGTAAAAAACGGTTTGCCGACATTACCGAAGATCAACTCGTCACGGTAAGTAAACGACTCGATGGTGGGATACATGCCGCGGCCTTTACCGCGCCAGGTGCCAACCAAACCGGCAAGGTGAGCAATTGGAGGAGCGCAGGTCATGACTATTCCTTTGCAAACGTGGGGGCTGGTCTCATTGTAGGCCGCCGGCGAGAATGCGGCGTGAGTATTGCTAGCTGCGGCGATCTCCCCTGCCGCTCCCGTTGGCTTGTCGGGCAGTAAGCGGGGTGATAAGTGTGAAGATATGGCGGAAACGATAAATTCTTGGCTTTCAGATATGGATGGCGTCCTCGTGCACGAGGGTGAGGCACTTGCCGGTGCGCGCGAATTTTTGGACGCACTCAACGCTGCTGATCGACCGTTCTTAGTCCTAACCAACAACTCAATTTTCACTCCGCGTGATCTCGCCGATCGGCTGCAAAATGCGGGACTGAATGTTCCCGAAGACCGAATTTGGACCTCCGCGCTTGCAACTGCCACCTTTTTGGAGCAGCAAAGCGAGGATCGCAAAGCATTCGTGGTAGGTGAAGCCGGCTTAACGACGGCACTGCATGAAGCGGGTTTTATTTTGACCGATGACAATCCCGACTTTGTGGTGCTTGGGGAAACGCGGACTTATTCTTTTGAAGCCATCACCACCGCGGTGCGGCTCATCAGTAACGGGGCGCGCTTTATCGCCACGAACCCCGATCCTACCGGCCCCACCCCTCACGGCCCGCTGCCGGGAACCGGGTCGGTTGCCGCGCTGATTGAACGGGCCACCCGGCGCAGTCCCTACTATGTGGGCAAACCCAACCCGGTGATGATCCGCCACGGTCTCAATAAGATCGGTGCACATTCGGAAACCACCGCGATGATCGGTGATCGGATGAATACCGATATTCTCGCCGGGATGGAATCGGGACTCGAAACCCATTTGGTATTAACCGGCTCAACCAGCCGGGAGGAAATTGGTGAATATCCCTACCGGCCCAGCTATGTGCACGAGACGATTGCCGATGTCATTGAGCTGATCTGATCGCGGCTGGCACACCTAGGCGCGACCAACACCGGGTCCTGACCGACGATGGACTGTAACTCAGCGGGCAATGCCCATTATGGTGGAGACACCAGTGCCTGAGCTTAACCATCGCGATAAGAGGAACCATGCCGCACAATCCCCCGCATCCACCACCGCACCGGCCGCCGCCTGGCCCCTATCCCCCCCACCCGGGCTCCCCACCACACCCCGGCCCCTATCCCCCGCAACAGGGCTCCCCACCGCAACAGGGTGGTTACCCACCGCCGGATTCAGTGCATCAACAAGCACGTGGTGGTGCACCGCAACCGCCACGCGGTGGGCGGAGAAAAACGTGGATGATCATCGCCGCGGCGGTGGTGATTGCTGTGGTGGTCGCGATATTTGCAATCCCGAAGCTACTGGGCGGCGGAGCGGGCTCGAGTGCGACATTTGGCACGAAACACTCCAAAGCATGGTTGACCAAACCTCGTCAGGTGTGGGAATTGGAGGATGTGCGCGCCGGTCTTCCCACCGTCGGCTCGCAGTATTTCACGGTGCAAACCGGTGAGACCGTGATGGTGATCGATATCGAAACTGGCGCACCCCAATTCACGCTCGCGGACCTGAACACCGAAGATATTGATTTCGAGCAACTGACCCAGTTTGGTGATGAGATTTTGCTCAACACCAACGCTGGACCAAGTGCAGGCGCCTATGTCCTCGCAACCGGCGAGCGCACTGCGAGTGCTGAATTTATCGCCGCAACCACGCGCGATGGATTTATCTGGAGTGAAGGGGCAACGTATTCGACGCCAGGCTCGGCCAGCAGCGAGTTTGCCGTCGAGGTCTATGACCCCCAGACAACCACGCTGGTGCATTCGTGCACACTCGAGCAGGTATCTGCTGATGGCAGCGCGGCGGCCATCGTGGAGTTTGGCGTCCATTTTGATGGGACATCTGCACTGTTACAACGCAACAATTCCCAGGTGGAGATTGTCGATTTGGCAACGTGTCACCTCACCCCCGTTGTGCTGACCAGCGACAGTGACCTGAAGCTAGAAACCATGATTCCCACCACCGATGGCTGGTGGGCCGCAGCGAAACGCTCCGACAATGATGCCTACCAAACCCTGCACATTTCACCGGCGGGGAAGGTAACTGACGAAGTCCTCTACGTGGGTCATCCATCGATATTTGCGCCCGGGATTCCGAGCCAACGCTTTAGCGCTGGCGAACTTGATACGGCATTTGGCACCCGCCAACCCCTTGATAATGATCTGGTGTTTCAAAAAACGGGCGGCAAATTGCACGTGACGGCCTGGGCGCTGGGCGACAGCAGGACCATCCAGCACTATCTCGATGGAACGCTGGTGCCCTGGTTCGATGATGCGTGGGGAATGTTCATCACCGATTTTGACCATGCGCTGATCTCACGTGAGGGTGAACTGCACTTCATTGCAGCTGATCGTGATACCCCCATCTGGTCGATTCCGGGCGATAGCGTCCTCGCGACGGGTAAGTCCTTGGTGGTGTTTTCCATCGATGCGGGCACCTTGCGCGGATATGCCCCCGGCAACGGGTAACCTCGTGTGCACACCTGTCACGGCGGGGGCGGTCACACCGATCGTGTCACCGCCCCCGCGTCCGTGCCGATGGGACGTAATTAGCCCGCCTGGAGCGTCAACCCGTCGGCGCCGGGATCGACGTGGACCACATCGCCGTTATCCACCTCGCCGGCAATA
>JAUNVN010000250.1 GCA_030537655.1 Bowdeniella nasicola
CGACACCCACTCCTCAACATTGAAGATTCCTTCGAAGTCAGACATGAGCATCCTCCTCACACAACGGCGCTGATTGTAATGTAGCGAAGACTCCCGACATGATGCGCTTCAAATCCGCGCACTCCTTGCTTCTCTCGAAGCGCTCCGTCACTGCAGGTGGGAGGGCGCGTGAGCGGTATTTGGGTTGCGAGGACAGTTGGATGCCGGTTAGTTGCCCGGGGTTGGCAGGAGATAGATCGTGCCATCTGGGGCGCGAATAACCCAGTCTTCGCCGTTAAAGCGTTGCAGAGATGAGACGTGGAATCCTGGCCCATATTCGGCGAGCGGGGTGGTGGAGCCTGCCTCGTAGAAGCGCAGTTGGCCATCGTCGTTATAGCACACGAGCTGGTTCCCATTGGCGATAAAGTCCACACCGTCGTTGCACGGGTAGCGCTGACCTTCCCATTCGACAATGCCGTTGCCGTGAACATTCAGCTGGACGGTTTGTCCGCCACCGATCACGCCGAAATAGTCACTGGCCGGCTGGGTGTTTTCCAGCTTTGTTAATCCCGCGCGCAGATCCGCAAGGGTCACCACATCGGAGAGGTGGGGACTGCGGCCGGCAAAATCTTTCCACCCCGCCGGTGAGAGCACTTTTTTCCGTGGCAGGTCAAACGTATCTTCTGTATGGCGCAGATCTCCGCTAAAAATGCTGACATGGTCGTCGTGATAGATGACGACGGCGTCGGGATATTGGCCGATTAGGACACCGGGAATACGGGAAATTGATTCCCCGTTTTCGGTATTGACAGTCATCTCACAATCGCGTTCACCATGCAGCCAGCGCACCCCATCTTGGATATTGGCCATACCGGCATCACAGTGGAGACTGAGATCGACATCGGGGCGCTGCCAGATCACCTCACCACTGTCATCGATTCCGCGTAGCTCACGCTCACCGCTGCTGGTTGCCACTTCGATGACATAGCGACCCGGACGCCCAATGACGGTGCGGGTGATGCGTTCGTTGGGATTAACCGTGTAGACGGTGTGATCCTCACTGGCGGTATTGACGATATGGAGTTGTCGATCGTTGTCATCAACCCCGATGACAATTCCGCTGTAGAGACTGCGAATTGCCGCGATCTCGCTGGGGAGCTTGACCGTGTGCACCTGCCCGTTACTGTAAGCAAACAGGGTTTTGCCATCACTGAGCAGCGGGGCATTCGGATCGAGCAGCCCCTGTTCGGGCAGCTTGGTCGGCAAGGTGATCGGCTTGCGGTACTGCACCCGAGTGAAACTCCCCTCTCGCACACTCTTGGGGGCAATATCGGGAAGGTCCGAGGTATCAATTTCGGTAGGCGGCTGGCTCGCATCCTGCGGCGCTGGGTCAGCGCTGGCGGTTGTTGAGGCGGAGTCCTTACCGGTGAGGGTATTCCACAGCGAAACAAATGGCGCGCCGATACCGGCAGCACCTAAGCCGAGTGCCCCGCCAACGCCAAGCAATACCACCAGGACAACCACCAGGGCGATGATGCCACCGGATTTTTGTTTACGCGCCGCGGGTTGGTGATCGTTACCCTCAAGCCGCTGCCGGGCAAGGTGTTGTGCCTGCGGGTCGGGGCTGGAGGTCGCAATCCATTGCAACAGCTCCGGATAGGCATTGGGGTGGGTCGCAATTTGGGCATGTAACTGGGGGTGTTGCGCACTGAGTGCGGCAAGTTCTTGCCCACTGGTTTGTGCCGTCAGTGTTGGCTGCACGTCCACGTGGTTATCCTTTCAGCGATCACGATCGCGATCGGCTCAAACCCCACTCACA
>JAUNVN010000251.1 GCA_030537655.1 Bowdeniella nasicola
GTCATAGCTGGCGGTAGTGGCGGCCGACTACACCACAGTGCCCCAGCGCAGGGGCGCTCATCATTCGGGATCCAAAATACGCGGTATCACTGGTGAAATATTCCAAATATCCAGGAAATAGTCTGAAATTTTTGTTGAGAAATATCGACCTTAGTTCTCGCGGTGTTTTCGCCGATTTTCTCGCCGCCATTTTTCGGTACGCTATCCGACAGTGTTCGTTTACGTCCAGGAGAAAACTGCGTGGAGTCTACCCGAGATAATCCCCGTGTGCAGCTCGCCTCAATCCGCGCTCCCCAACCGGTTCGTCGGGTGCGTGGCCTCGACGGGATGCGCGCGCTCGCATGCGCAGCCGTCCTTGCCTACCACCTGCTACCGGGCACCCTGGTGGGCGGATTTTTAGGTGTTGATGTTTTCTTTGTCCTCTCGGGATTCTTGATTACCGCCCTGCTACTCCGCGAGTGGCGCAATCGTTGCCATATCGATCTACGCAGCTTTTGGCTGCGCCGGATTCGCCGGTTACTTCCGGCTGTAACAGTGATGGCTCTGGTCACTCTGATCGTCGCAGGACTGGTCGATCATGACCTGTTAGCTGGGATTGTGCCGCAGTTTTTCGGCGTCATTACCTTTGCTTATAACTGGGTGGAGATCGGGCTCGGTGCGTCCTATTTCGATACTGCCAACCCCCATTTGTGGACCAATGTCTGGTCGTTGGCCGTTGAACAGCAGTTCTATTTACTCTGGCCCCTGGTGGTGATCGTCATTGTTGGTCTTCACCGGCGGTGGCGCTGGCTCATCCCGGCACTGCTCGCCCTGATCTCACTGAGCTGGATGGCTTGGCTCATCTCGGGAGCAGAGGACTACACACGCGCCTACCAAGGCACGGACTCGCACGCCTTCGGGTTAATGCTCGGGGCGCTCCTGGCTACTGTGGCTCGCGATCCGCTAGTTCAGGTCGAAACGTGCGCACCCCGGCGCGTAGCGTGGATGCGAGGATTGATTGCCTGGGTGAGCCTGGCGGTCGTCATTGCCGGTTGGATTGTCATTCCCGATTCTCAAGCGTGGGTCTATCCGTGGGGTACGCTCGCGATTTGTCTCGCAATGGTTGGCTTCATGCAGGCGATGCTCCCACGCGTTGATGAAGCCGGCGGTCCAGGACATCTCCTCGCCAACCTGCTCGATACCCGAGTGTTGGTGTGGCTGGGTGAACGCTCCTATGGGATCTACCTGTGGCACTGGCCGCTCGCGGTGATCATTACGCATCTGCACCCGCAACTGCCAGTGTGGCAATCGGCCATCTACATCACGGCGCTGTCAATCGTCGCCGCTCACCTGTCCTACCGGTGGGTGGAAGTACCGATGCGATATCGCGGCATCGGCGCGACCTTACGCTCCTGGAGTGGCCCGCGCCTGTTCGTTGCAACCGGCAGTGGGACTTATCGGCGGGCCGGATTGCGTGATGGGTTACGTATCGCCCTTCCCACAACGGCCATGCTCGCCTTCCTCGCCCTGGCCAGCCAACAGCTGATTGCTGCCCCAACACAGACCGAAGCGGAACGACTTGTCGCCGCCGGTACGACTGCGATCACCGCCGAGCCGACACCAGCTGCCACGCCCAGCACCCAGCCAAGTCCAGAGCCAACAATCACCACGACGCCAACTGCCGCGCCCACCCCCGGTCCGAAATCCGCTCCAACTGGTGAGCACGTCAGTGTGATTGGCGATTCGGTGACGGTCGCAGCAGCCAGTGCCCTACAAGAACAACTCCCCGGCGTGGCCATCGATGCCGCAGTTT
>JAUNVN010000252.1 GCA_030537655.1 Bowdeniella nasicola
CCGGGGAGCTCATTGTGAATCCCCCAGCGCTCCTGGCTAATTCGGTTACGAAAATCTATGGTGAACCGCCGGCGGATGTCACCGCCTTAGACAATGTCTCCCTGCGGGTTGATACGGGACGGTTCACCGCCATTATGGGCCCCTCCGGTGCGGGTAAATCGACGCTGGTGCATCTGTTTGCCGGGATTGATCTCCCCACCAGCGGTCAGGTGTATGTCAACGGAATTGATGTCACTGATCTCTCCGATACCCAGCGCACCCGGTTACGCCGTGATGAGATCGGTTCGGTATTCCAAACCCCAAATCTACTCGCTGCATACACGGTGGCTGACAATATTGCTTTGCCATTGGAGTTGGCCGGCATTCGCGCGCCCGAAGAGGCGATTACCGAACTTGGGGTGCAGCTGGGCATTGCTGACCTGCTAACACGCTATCCGCACCAACTTTCTGGCGGACAAGCCCAGCGTGTTGCAATTGCGCGCGCATTGATCACCGATCCACAGGTCGTCTTAGCAGATGAGCCAACCGGCAGTCTTGATCAGCGCCGCGGCAATGAGATCCTCGCGCTCTTACGGCAGATGGTGCGTGAACATGCCTATACGCTCCTGCTGGTCACCCATGACCCACTGGCAGCGTCCTACGCCGATACGGTCGTGTTACTTGCTGATGGGAAGATTGCCGGAACAATCACCCACCCAAGCTATGAGGCGATTGCGGCGGGATTAGAAGCTCTCCAGTCACACGACACCTCTCTTATCTGATGCGAGTGCGTGAATTGACCTGCCTGGGACGGCTGGCTCGTGCCCAAATGCGCACGAGTTGGCCGCGTCTCATTGTCGCCGCGCTCTCTCTGGTGCTGGCAACCGCATTTGTCACCGTGGCATTCCTCGCTTCAGCGCTGTTGCGTCAGGCCGCGATCAAAGTGGTCTCGCTGGATGATGGGCGAGCGAATGTGATCGTACAGGCGAGCGGTGCTGGTATCGATGCGGCAAGTATCACCGCCATCACCGACCTGCCCGACGTTGCACAAGCGGCCGGGGATCTCACCGGTTCGCTCCGAATAGTCGGTGAGGATTCCATCGACACCCACCGGTTTGTTCCCGCCAATAATGACCCGTTTGCGCGTTACACACTGATCGCTGGTCGCCCACCAAGCCAACCGGGTGAAATAGCGATCAGTACCGCCCACGCTGCCCGCTATCAGGCTCCAATTGGTTCCCAGCTCACGGTCCAACTGCCCGTGGTTAATAGTGCTGACGTCTCCCCCCAGGACAGTGCGCTCGGTGGGGCATATACGAACTGTGACGCGGACGATTGCACCTTACAGCTCCGCCTTAGCGTGGTTGGGCAAGTTGCCTCTGCTCCACCCTTGGTGGGCAGCTATGACCGGGTGGTAGTTTCCCCGGCCGATATTGACGCGTGGGTTGATGCGGGTATCTTGGCTGCCAGCGCCGATCGAATCCTCGCGCTTGCGGCTAATCCGGAGGCGGCAATAGCAGAGATCAATGAGGTATTTGGCCCCCAGTTACACGCTCAAACGACAGCGCAGGCCGCAAGTTATTCGCTCCATTTTGTTACCGCCCAATCCCAGGTGGTTTCCACCGTAGTTGCGATCTTTGCCGCTCTGTCACTCCTGGTTGCTGCGATGGTGGTTGCCAACACTTCGTCGGTACTCATTCACCAGCGCATCCGCATTATTGGGCAGCTGCGCTGTATCGGTGCGGTTGGTGAGCAGCTGCGCATCATCGTGTTATTCGAAGCGCTGATCACCGCACTGGTCTGCGGGATTG
>JAUNVN010000253.1:0-1140 GCA_030537655.1 Bowdeniella nasicola
AAAGGCGCCGCGGCGTAAACCCAGCAGCGGCAAGCTAGCCCGTAAGTGGCGCAGGTTGTCACGCATTGGCACCTACCTCATCGGTTGAACGGCTGCGTACGGCAATCACCGCATCGGCGGTGGCTGTCAGGCTGGCACGGTGGGCAACCACAATCACGGTATGGCCACGATCGCGGAGCTGCTTCAAGGTGGTTAATACCGCTTGCTCGCTGGCTGCATCCAGGTGAGCGGAGGGCTCATCAAAGATCATGATCGGACTGGGACTAACCAGCGCGCGCGTGAGAGCAAGGCGTTGGCGCTGTCCGACCGACAGCCCGAGCCCGCCGTGGCCAAGTTGGGTGTGCCACCCATCGGGAAGGTGCGCCACCACCGTATCGAATCCAGTATCCGCAGCTGCTGTGAGCAGCTGGGCATCGACGTCTTGCACGCCGAATTGCGACAGTACGGTTCCGGGCAGCACGGCCGGGCGCTGCGGCACCCAGGTGCACAGGCGATGCCAGGCGGTAGTATCCAAATCTTGCACGCGGTAGTCCTCGTTAATGAGCACGGCCCCACCACTGGGTTGGACCAGGCCGAGTAGCGCCATCACAGCCGTGGTTTTCCCAGCGCCAGATGTGCCGGTTAGCGCCGTGATCTGACCGGGATGGGCACTGCCATGTAAATTTGCTGGCGCGCGGACCTGCCGGCCGGGCGCTTGCACACTCAGGTCAGCAAACCGCACGTGCAATCCGTCTTCAGGTGCGGTAATGACCTGGGTGCCGGGGGAAGGTAGCTCGGTTTCCAAAAGTGCAAATGCTGCATCGGCAGCGGCCAGACCATCGGCGGACGCATGGAAATGGGCGCCGACTTGGCGTAGCGGCTGGAAGACTTCGGGGGCAAGCATAATGACGATCAGCGCGGGAAGGAGGCCAACATTGCCGTAGACCAAGCGCATCCCAACGGTGACAGCCACCAGAGCCACCGACAACGTCGTCAGGAATTCCAAAACAGCACCGGAGAGGAAGGCCACTTTCAGCGTTTGCATAGTCACGCGCGTATAGGCGCTCGCAAGCTGTTTCACCCGTGCAATGGGGCCGCGTTCACGATTAAAGCCGCGCAGTGTTGCCAAGCCGGCAAGCAGATCCATCACCTCGGCATTTA
>JAUNVN010000253.1:1150-1784 GCA_030537655.1 Bowdeniella nasicola
CGGTCATCCATCCCACCAGCGCCATAAACAGCGGAATAAGTGGAATTGTGCCGATCACTAAGATGCCAGCAATCCAGTCAAACCACACCATCGTGGCCACCGCGGCCGGGGTGACTGTTGCTGCCAGCAGGAGTTGGGGAACGTAGCGAATGAAATAGGGACGTAAATCTTCAAGCCCCTGACTTAGCAGGGTCAACACATTGCTACCTTCACCCAGAGCTGCTCGCGGACCGGCCGCTATCACGTGAGTGAGTACCTGCTCGCGCAGATCAGCAACAACGCGATCAGCTGCACGATGAGCGTAACGTTCGTGAATAAAGGTCAGCACCATCCGCCCCACCATCACCCCTGCTAGGGCGGCAATAACTCCGAGGCGGGAGGCAAAGCTCGCACCGGAACTAATCACCGGCGCAATTGCATAACCGATCAGCACGACTTGGGCGATGATCAAGGCCGCTTGGACAAATCCGGTGATCGCGGTGAGAGCAATGTAGCGACGTGCAGCACGCACGTGGGTGAGTAAACGTGGATCGAGTGGCTTCATCGTTTCCTATTATGAGCTACACAAATGTTGTGGACATGCAAGTGGCGGGGGGGGCACAACCGCCCCCCCCCCCTGTCGAACCGGGAGTGT
>JAUNVN010000254.1 GCA_030537655.1 Bowdeniella nasicola
CCCACCACGGTGCTTGGATTTGCCAGGGCGTTGTGACCGGTGGTGGTGGGGGAGGAACATAACGTTCGTCGTCGGGATCATCCGGTGGGCTATAGTCTCGTGGCCCCGATCCGGCATGAAGTGGTGGCGCGCCATCGAGGGTCAGCGGACCAATATTGGCCGCGAGCTCTTCAAATTCTCGGGCTTCATCGGCAGACAAATGGGCGTCGTCATCGGGGTGCCAACCACGTTTTCTCATATCTCCACTCTAAGCTGGAGTAGACTGCCATTGCGCCAATCAAGGAGTGGAAGGCGGCAAATTGCTGTACCAGTTTTTGAAGTTGACCCTAGGATCGGCGATGAAGCTTGCCTACCAGCCGTGGATTCGTGGGGGACAGTATATTCCCGAGTCCGGTCCTGCAATCCTCGCCTCAAACCATTTAGCCGTGATCGACTCGTTCTTCTTACCATTGATGATCCAACGGGAAGTGGTCTTCATGGGCAAGTCTGATTACTTCACAGGTAAAGGCGTCAAGGGGAAAGCCGTTGCCGCATTCATGCGGGGAGTGGGCACGATTCCTGTGGATCGTACGGGCGGTCGCGCAAGTGAGGCAGCGTTGCGTACCGGCCTGAACCGGCTGGATGAGGGGGGACTTTTTGGGATCTATCCAGAAGGAACCCGCAGTCCTGATGGACGACTCTACCGAGGTAAAACCGGTGTGGCGCGACTGGCCGTCGAATCTGGCGCTCCGGTCTTACCGGTTGCCATGATTGGCACCGACATCGCTCAACCAATCGGGCGGAGAATCCCGAAACTTGTGCGAATTGGGGTTGTGATTGGTCCGCCATTGGATTTCTCCCGCTATCGGGGCTTGGGTAATGACCGCTTCGTATTGCGTTCCATCACCGACGAAATTATGCGTCAGATCCAGTACTTGTCCGGACAGGAATATGTGGACCTTTATGCCGGCAGTGTGAAGCGCAAGGTTGCCAAAGGAGAGACAATAGCGGAAGCGACAGCGGCTGCTCCAGAAGGGATAGCTCCTGGCGGTCATCCCGTCACACCGGGCGATACTCCCGAACCAACACAGGAAGAACTCGCTGCCGGACGCGAACGAATTACGGGTACCGACCTGGATGGCTAAGGATCGACCACGTTAGTGACCTAACCCTCGGTGCGTGCGAGCTTGCTAGCGAAAGAACATTACACTGGTCTCAGGGCCGGCACGAGGCCGGCAACGCTAGGGAAGGATCTTCATGACTATCCGTCGTGTCGCACTATTGACCGCGGGCGGATTCGCCCCATGTCTGTCATCGGCTGTTGGTGGGCTGATTGAACGCTACACCGAAATTGCTCCCGACGTTGAAATCATTGCTTATCAGTACGGATATCACGGCTTGTTGACGGGAAACTTCATCACCGTTGACGAACAAACCCGGAAGAATGCGGGGATTTTGCACCGCTTTGGGGGATCGCCGATCGGGAATTCGCGGGTGAAACTCACCAATACAAAGAATCTCATTGAGCGTGGACTGGTGCAGGAAGGTGACAACCCGTTGCAGGTTGCTGCCGAGCAACTCCAGCGTGATGGAGTTGATGTGTTGCACACCATTGGTGGCGACGATACGAATACCACGGCAGCAGATCTGGCCGCCTATCTCGAAGAGCATGGTTACCACATGATCGTGGTCGGCTTGCCAAAAACTATCGATAACGATGTCATCCCGATTCAGCAGTCACTGGGGGCATATACCGCAGCTGAACAGGCCTCACGCTTTGCGCAAAATGTGATCGGTGAACATC
>JAUNVN010000255.1 GCA_030537655.1 Bowdeniella nasicola
GGCGTGGACATCACCCTAGACCTCAGGGTTATGGATGTAGTTGTCCACGACGTTTTTTCGCCGCAATTTTGAATCTCTCGACTGCCGGTAGGACGACTTTACGCAATCGGATCGCTTCGGGGGTTACTTCAACACATTCGTCATCGGCCGCAAATTCGAGACACTCTTCCAAGGTAAGTTTGCGTGGCGGAACAAGATTCTCAAAGCTGTCGGCGGCAGCGGAACGCATATTGGTGAGTTTCTTCTCGCGGGTGATATTCACATCCATATCTTCACTGCGCGCATTTTCTCCAACAATTTGGCCTTCGTAGACCTTCGCGGTGGGTTGAACGAAGAAACTCCCCCGGTCTTGCAGGTTAATAAGCGCATATGGGGTAACCTGCCCGGCGCGGTCAGCGACCAGGGAGCCGGTCGTTCGCGCCGCAATCGCTCCGGCCCAAGGGTAGTAACCGGCAAAAATCGACGCCGCAATCCCGGTGCCACGCGTATCGGTGAGAAAGCGGGTGCGAAACCCAATCAGTCCGCGTGCTGGAATGTGATATTCCAGGCGTACCCACCCGGTACCGTGGTTGGTCATCGTTTCCATCCGGCCTTTACGTGCCGCCAGCAGTTGGGAGACCGCCCCCATATATTCTTCGGGAATATCGACAGTGAGTTGTTCAAACGGTTCCAGCAACGCGCCGGTATCGGGATCTTTACGGGTAAGCACCTGGGGTTTGCCGACCGTGAGTTCGAAACCTTCCCGGCGCATCTGTTCGACCAGCACCGCCAGCGCTAACTCTCCACGTCCCTGGACCTCCCACGCATCGGGCCGTGCCGTGGGCAGGACCTTGAGGGAGACGTTGCCAATCAGTTCCCGCTCGAGGCGGTCTTTCACCTGGCGGGCGGTAACTTTCGCTCCACGCACCTGACCGGCAAAGGGCGAGGTATTAATCCCGATCGTCATCGCAATCGCCGGTTCATCAACGCTGATCAGTGGCAGAGGACGTGGATCATCAAGATCCACAAGGCTTTCGCCGATCATAATCTCGCTGATCCCCGCAACCGCGACGATCTCACCGGGACCAGCGGCGCTCGCAGGCACGCGCGTGAGGGCTTCGGTACG
Source organism: Bowdeniella nasicola (assembly GCA_030537655.1). Lineage (GTDB taxonomy): Bacteria > Actinomycetota > Actinomycetes > Actinomycetales > Actinomycetaceae > Bowdeniella > Bowdeniella nasicola_B. The sequence goes on from JAUNVN010000255.1 coordinate 1,106, forward strand.
TAAGAGTTCAGAAATTTTCACGGCTTTTACCGATCCATCACGTCGGGCCCAGCCAACGTGTTGTCCCTTGGTAAGGGTGCCGTTATGGATACGCACCAGTGCGAGCCGCCCAAGAAATGCGGACGCGTCGAGGTTGGTCACGTGGGCTTGCAGCGGCGCGTCAACGTCGTAACTCGGCGCTGGGATCCGCTCCAAGATCGTGGCGAACACCGCTTCCATATCGTTACGATCTGGGAGTTCACCGTTCGCTGGTTGGCGCAGTGAGGCACGTCCAGCTTTGGCTGAGGCGAAAATAAATGGCACATCGAGAATCGCATCAATATCAAAATCGGGATGCTCTGCTGCGACGTCTTCGGCCAGAGAGAGTAACAGATCCGTCGTTTCTGCAATGACCTCGTCAATGCGGGCATCACTGCGATCAACTTTGTTTACCACCACGATCACCGGCAGGTTTGCCACCAGGGCTTTACGCAGCACGAACCGGGTTTGCGGCAGTGGCCCCTCGGAGGCATCGACCAGGAGTACGACCCCATCAACCATCGATAATCCGCGTTCGACCTCTCCACCGAAGTCGGCGTGGCCGGGAGTGTCGATCACATTGATCGTCACCCCACCACTTGCACCGGCACTGCTCGCCGCCGGACCGGTGTAGTGTACGGCGGTGTTC
>JAUNVN010000256.1:0-846 GCA_030537655.1 Bowdeniella nasicola
ACGAATCCACGGACCGATGGTCTCGCGATAGTCGTAACCACCAGGGGTGCCAAACAGCTGGTTGACGAGCGTTGCATACACTCCCAGCACGATTGGGATCATCAGCAACACGTACATAACGACGTCATTTTTGGTGGTTTTAAACCGTACCGATTTGATCACGACGCGGCGGTAAATAAGCCCAACAGCTCCCACCACGGTCATCAACCCAGCGATACCGCCTAAAGACACCGCACCTAGGTGATACAGGTGGTCGCTCACACCGACCGCGGCGGTCACCGACTTGGGAATCAACATGCCCACCACATGACCGATGAACACGAACAATATTCCGAAATGGAACAGTGGCGAAGCCCAGCGCAAAATAGCATTTTCATGCCACTGAGATGAGCGCGAGGTCCATCCAAACTGGTCTTTTCGCCAACGCCAAATCAGCCCGATGATCAACGCGGCTAAGGCAGCATAGGGGAAACCGACCCACAGCAACGTCTTTGCGGTCATGACGAACCTTTCACGAAAAGCGGTAATTGTTTGCTGGACAAGCCCACCAATTCAGTAGGTGGTCCCTGGTTGATGATGCGCAAAACGTGTTTGCGCTGGTCATCAGTGAGCTTCGGCAAGGTGGCGGCTAAGGCGTCAAACACGTGAACGTACGGGCTTTTTAGGCTCGCCACTGCCGTGCGGGTGACTTCGATGCCCGGATGCACAGCAGCCAAAACTTCAGAGACGACCACGTCTTTAGACTGGGCTGACAATTGCAGCAACAACGGCAAATAGTCAGGTAATTCAAACTCGGGCGGCTCAAATCCAACTGCTTTGAACAAGTCGGCAAAGTTCAACAAGGCA
>JAUNVN010000256.1:856-1734 GCA_030537655.1 Bowdeniella nasicola
CAAGTTGAAATAGGTGACATACAGGCTGCATTTGCGCTTATTGTCGAAAGTGGCGACGTAATGTTCTTGCAGTTTGGTGTGCCCCCACTGCTTCGCGATGCGCACGAACTCATCCAGGTGGTGCATCACCGATGCCGGCAGCTGAGCCGACTCGATAGCCTCCAGGCGCTGGGGCCAGTCTGACCCCGGATAGTCCAGGGCCAGTCCGAGCGCCATGTGCGCGTCAAATAGGGCGTCTAAGTCGTTCATGACACACCAGCACTAGAACGCTTCGGGAGAGCATCGGCGGGGTCACCATCCCACGTAAGCAGGTTGATGCGGCCAGTGCCTTGCGGCATGAACGGACTATCGGGAGCCTCACTCCGGGCCCTGGCACGACGCAGTGCCTCGTAAGAAATCGAGCAGCCATCGGGAGCACCAATCCCCAGTGCGGCGGCAGCTTCCTCGTGGCCTTCCAGCTCCATGATGCCGCGCGGCATCATGGTTTGGGCGGTGGGAATGACGTAGCGATCATCAAACTTGGCGATAGCCAACAGGCGATACATCTTTTCTAGCTCCTCCCCGCTCATCCCCACGGCGGCAGCAATTTCAGTATCTGGAGTTTCCTCTAACCGAACGCTGCGCATGTGTGAACGCATGGCGCATAGTTTGCGCAAAACTCGTTCGACAAGGCCCTCATCACCGGCGGTAAGCAACCCAGCCAAATATTCGATCGGGATGCGCATCTGAGATACCGCGGTTAATAAGATGCGGTGATCTTCACCATCAAATCCAGCAGCGGTGACTTCTTCCACCAGCGGCGATAGCGGCGGCACGTACCACACCATCGGTAGCGTGCGGTATTCGGGATGCAGCGGCAAGGCGACTTGGTATGTCTT
>JAUNVN010000027.1:0-6641 GCA_030537655.1 Bowdeniella nasicola
GTTTTCATCCAACGTGGGAATCCCGTGGGGAACAGTTGGTGGTGGGGTGTCATTCATGGCGCTAGTGTCTCATGGATCCGAAGATTTGCGCACAAATCCTTCCTCTTCTATTCGCCTAACGCCGGCTTATGCTTTAGACTTTAGGCTGTTTCTTTCCGCTAATTTAATTTTTTGTGATGGCTCGGAGATTTTTTCGCAAGGACAACTCAAAATCGGACCGCAAGGATACGCCAGCATCACCGCCTAATGCGGTGGTTGCACGCAGCCGGGGACGCAAGTTCACCGACTTTTCCCGCCAAGCGAAACGTCGGACCTCGCAACTGTTCCAATCAGCGGCCTATCCCCATGGCATCCACCCCGGATTGGTGCCTGGCATCGGAGTGGAATCCCAGCGGTTGCGCTATCAAACCGATCGCGGTGCGATGGCGATCACCGGCACGCTGATTGTCGGCTTTATCGCCTGGGGTGTCATTTCGACTGACTCTCTGTCCGCAACCTCTGAAGCCGCACTGGACTGGGTGGTCCACAATACCGGGTGGCTTTTTTCCGCATTGGCGACGTCGCTAATTGTCTACATGGTCGTCTTGGCACTCAGCCGTTACGGGCGCATCCCGCTGGGACTCGATGATGAGAAACCTGAGTTTTCCTTCACCTCGTGGGTGGCGATGCTGTTCTCGGCCGGGATGGGCATTGGGCTGCTGTTCTTTGGTGCCTATGAACCGATGACCTACTTCCTCGCACCTCCACCGGGAGCGAAAGCCGATCCGGAAAGCTATGACGCCCTGATGGCTGCAATGACCCAAACGCTCTTGCACTGGGGAGTGGGAGCCTGGTGCTTCTATGCGTTGGTGGGAGCAGCAATTGCCTACAACTCCTACCGTCGCGGGCGCGAACCGTTGATGAGTCGAATTTTCACCCCGCTGCTGGGCACCCGCCGTGTGGAAGGATTCGCTGGCCGCGCCATTGACATGATGGCGATTGTTGCCACCCTGTTTGGGACGGCAGCCTCGCTGGGGATGGGAGCGTTACAGATTGCGCAGGGACTAGAAATCACCACCCCGATCGGAACGATTTCTAAAGCCGGGATCATCATCATCATTTCGATCCTCACCTGCGGCTTCATTGCCTCGGCAGTTTCGGGAGTCTCCCGTGGGATCCGCTACCTGTCGAATATCAACATGGTGTTGGCCATGTCCTTGGCGTTCTTCGTCTTCATCGTGGGTCCGACGGTCTTCATTTTCAATCTGATCCCCTCGACCTTGACGAACTACATCTACCAGATGCCATTCTTACTGTCGCAGTCGCTGTCCTGGGGACCCGATACCGGGGAATTTGTCCAGGCCTGGACGGTGTTCTATTGGGCGTGGTGGGCATCATGGGCCCCATTCGTGGGAATGTTTATTGCCAAAATTTCCCGTGGACGCACCTTACGGCAGTTCATTGCCGTGGTGCTGGTCATCCCCACCGCCGTATGCCTCATCTCATTTTCCATCTACGGTGGCACCGCGATGTCATTTCAGATTAACGGCACTGACATTGCCGGTGATGGGAGCCCCGAACAGATGTTCTTCACCCTGATGCAGGCACTGCCCTTGTCAAGTATCACCATGGTGGTGGCGATGATCTCAATTGCGATTTTCTTCATCACCTCAGCTGATTCTGCCTCCCTGGTGATGGGCACGCTCTCCCAGCAGGGCAAACCTGTGCCGGACCGGAAGATCACGGTGTTTTGGGGATTATGTCTATCGGGGATTGCGATCGTCGGTTTACTGGTTGGTGGGGATTCGGCACTGCAGGGGCTACAAAACCTCATCATTGTCACCGCACTGCCGTTCGCGCTCATCATCATTGGGATGATGGTGGCATTCGTACGGGATCTGGCAACCGATCCGATGTCTATCCGCTACACCTATGCGCGCGCCGCCATTCAACATGCGGTCAAAGACGGGCTGGCAGCTCACGGGGATGATTTTGAACTGAAAGTCACCCGTGCCAAAGCCGGTCACGGTGCGGGTGCCGATTTTGATTCGACGGCTTCCGAACTTACCGAGTGGTACCAACGCACCGATGAAGCGGGCAATAAGGTCGATTACGACTATGCCACCGGTGAGTATCTCGACGAGGCTGACAGCTAGGATTTCGCGAGCTGATCGTGGATTATCCGGGCGAGATTCTCCCCGATTCCCTCCACGTTGCACAGTTCGGCAATACTTGCCTGGCGGATCTTTTTTACTGAACCAAAATGGCGCAGTAAAGCCGCTTGGCGCACCGGTCCGAGTCCGTCGATCCCATCGAGGACCGAGCGGGTCATCGCTTGGGTGCGGCGTTTGCGGTGGAAGGTAATGGCAAAGCGGTGGGATTCATCGCGGACATGTTGCAGCAGGTAGAGCGCCTGACTGGTGCGCGGGAAGATTACCGGGAATTCTTCGTTGGGACGCCACACTTCTTCCAGTCGTTTTGCCAACCCAATCACCGGAATTGACACCCCCAGGTCCTCCAGGGTGCGCGCCGCCGCATTAACCTGCGGTAGTCCCCCATCGACAACTATCAGCTGGGGCCGGTAAGCAAAGCGTTGCGGCGGTTGGCTGGTCGCATCGACCTGACCGCTACTGACGGTACTCGGCAGTCCGCTGGGGGCTGCTTCGTCATTATCCTCACCGTCACCTAGCCGGCGGTAGCGCCGGGTGAGTACTTCGGCCATCGCAGCGGTATCATCGGCTGCTCCGTTGCCGTCCTTGCCGCGAATAATAAACTGTCGATAATCACGTTTGCGCGGCGCCCCATCTTCGAACACCACCATCGATGCAACCTGGTTGGTGCCCTGGGTGTGCGACACATCAAAACACTCAATCCGCAGGGGTGCGCTTTCTAATTCAAGACCTTCCTGTAGGGCTTCCAGTGCGGCTGAGCGGGCTGTCAGATCGCCCGCACGCCGGGTGCGGTGGAGTTTTAAGGCCGCATCAGCATTGGTTGCCACCGTCTCCAGGAGTGTTTTTTTCGCTCCCCGTTTCGGTACTCGCACCTGGACTTTTGCGCCGCGTAGTTTTGTGAGCCACCCGGTAATAGCTGCGGCATTGCTCGGTGCGGTTGAGACCAGAATTTCTGGCGGAATGGCCTCAACGGCGAGATGGTGAACGTCATCGACACTGCGCGCACGTGAACGCAGGGTGATATGTGCACGCTCCCCATACATCTGCACTAACAGCCGCTCAATCAGTTCTGCCGCCGAGGTGTTTGCTGGCCGATCAATGACCCAGCCGCGGTGACCGCGAATCCGTCCGGCACGCACGTAAAATACCTGCACCGCGGCAGTGAGTTCATCGGTCGCGAGCGCATAGACATCAGCATCGACCGATTCGGGAAGGACGAGGGTGTTTTTTTCGCTTACGGTTTGTAGCGCAACCAGATCATCGCGCAGTTTTGCCGCGCGTTCATAGGCTTGGTCAGCCGCGGCTTTTTCCATATCGGAGCGCAGCTGGTCCATGATGGTTTTGGTATTGCCTTCCATGAAGCGGCACAGCTCATCGATCAGTTCGCGATGCGCCTGAGGACTGATCCGGCCGATACACGGGGCGCTGCATTTGTCGATATAACCAAGCAGACATGCTCGCCCCGCAGCTTTCGCACGGCGAAACACCCCCGGGCGGCACGTCCGCACCGGAAAGACACGCAATAGTTGATCTAAAGATTCATTGACGGCCCACACTTTTGTATACGGCCCAAAGTATCGAGTGCCGCGGCGTTTGGCTTCGCGCGTCACAAAGACCCGCGGGATTTCCTCCGCGAGGGTCACCGCGAGATACGGATAGGATTTGTCATCGCGATACATCACGTTGTACCGCGGTTCAAATTCTTTAATCCACGCGTATTCGAGGGTGAGCGCCTCAATTTCACTGCTCACAACGGTCCACTGCACCCCGGCGGCGGTGTAAACCATCTGCCGGATACGCGGTGAGAGCGCACTCGGATCGTTGAAGTACTGGGCGAGGCGATTGCGAAGATTTTTCGCCTTGCCAACATAGAGCACTTGCCCTTCGCTGGAGGTGAAGCGGTAAACCCCCGCACTGGTGGGAATGTGGTGTGGCGCTGGCCGATAGCTACTCGGATCGGCCATTGTCATCCAAGATTTCTGCCAGGTAGTGCCCGGTGTAGGACCCGGCGGTGTGCGCAACGGTTTCGGGTGTACCGCTGGCAATGACGCGGCCACCCCCGTCGCCGCCTTCGGGGCCCATATCAATCACCCAGTCAGCATTTTTAATCACGTCGAGATTATGTTCAATCACCACAACCGTATTGCCCTTATCAACCAGGTTTTGCAAGACGAGTAACAGCTTGCGGATATCTTCGAAATGCAGCCCCGTGGTGGGTTCATCTAGGACATAGATGGTGCGTCCATTCGAGCGTCGGTGCAGTTCAGCGGCGAGTTTAACCCGCTGGGCTTCCCCACCGGAAAGGGTGGGGGCTGGCTGGCCGAGGCGCACATACCCAAGTCCCACATCGGTCAGGGTCGTCAAGTGCCGGTGGATGGCTGGAACGTTGGCGAAAAAATCCGCGGCCTGCGAGATTGGCATATCGAGGATATCAGCGACATTTTTGCCTTTAAAGCGGATCTCGAGGGTTTCGCGGTTGTAGCGCGCCCCGTGGCACACTTCGCACGGCACGTAGACATCGGGCAGGAAGTTCATTTCAATCTTGATCGTTCCATCGCCGCTACATGCTTCACACCGTCCGCCTTTCACGTTGAAAGAGAACCGGCCCGGCCCATAGCCTCGTACCTGGGCCTCTTGGGTTTGGGCGAAGAGTTTGCGTACATGATCCCACACGCCCGTATAGGTCGCTGGATTCGACCTGGGCGTCCGGCCGATGGGTGACTGGTCGACGTGGACGACCTTATCGAGGTGTTCCACCCCTTCGACTCGTCGAACCCGTCCGGTTGGACGCCGGGCCCCGTGTAGTTCGCGTGCAAGCGCCCGGTACATAATCGTATTGACCAGGGTGGATTTGCCCGACCCGGAGACCCCGGTGACCGCCACGAAGGTTGATAGCGGAATCTCAACGGTAATATCGGCGAGGTTGTGTTCTTTGGCGCCAACGATGCGCAGCTGCCGGTCGGGATCAACCTGCCGGCGCACCGGCGGGGTGGGGATGGTGCGCCGACCGGCTAAATAGTCACCGGTGATGGAATTTTTCGCATCCACCAGTCCAGCTGCCGGTCCCGAATAGACAATCTCTCCGCCGAGTTCACCAGCCCCGGGGCCAATATCGACCAGCCAGTTCGCGGTGCGGATCGTATCTTCGTCATGTTCTACCACGATCAGGGTGTTGCCCAGGTCGCGCAGGCGGGTAAGGGTATCGATCAGTTTGCGGTTGTCACGCTGATGGAGTCCGATGGAGGGTTCATCGAGCACGTAGAGCACCCCCACCAGGCCCGAACCAATTTGGGTGGCCAATCGGATCCGCTGTGCTTCACCGCCCGATAGGGTGCCGGCGCTGCGCGATAGGGTCAGGTAGGTTAATCCCACATCAACGAGGAATCCCAGGCGGGCATTAATTTCTTTTAACACCGCGCCGGCAATGACCGCCGCGCGTCCTTGCAGCTGTAACTCGCCAAGGACACGTTTGGCGGTTGCAATGGGCAGATCGGTGAGTTCCGCAATCGACATCCCCCCGATGGTGACGGCTAATACTTCGGGTTTCAGGCGCGCTCCGTGACAGGTAGGACACGGAATTTCGCGCATATACCCCTCGTAGCGTTCACGTTGGTTTTGCGATTCGGTTTCGCGATGTTTACGTGCGATGTAGGTGATTGCCCCTTCAAAACCAGTGGAGTATTGCCGCACCCGTCCCCATCGGTTGCGATAGCGCACGTGCACCTTGTGATTCTTGCCGTGCAACAGCGCACTTTGGGCAGCATCCGGGAGATCTTGCCAGGGGGTGTCCAGGTCGAATCCTAGTTCTTCACCCAGTGCTCGCATCAGCCGCAGGTGATGCTCATTGCCTGATTTCCACACGGCGATTGCCCCGTCACCAAGGGCTAGTGATGGGTCAGGAACCACGAGTTCAGGATCGACTTCTAAACGTGACCCGATCCCGGTACAGGCCGGGCACGCCCCGTAGGGGGCGTTAAAAGAAAAGGTGCGTGGTTCGATTTCTTCCAGTGCGAGTTCGTGGTCGTTGGGACATGCGCGTTTTTCACTAAAGCGGCGGGTGCGTCCAGGTGCGGTTGCCGGTTCGTCAACAAAATCGGCAACGACCAGCCCGTCGGCAAGTTCAAGGGCAGTTTCGACCGAATCGGTGAGGCGATTTTTGATCCCCTCGCGAACCTGTAAGCGGTCAACGATCACGTCAATGGAGTGTTTTAACTGTTTTTCCAAACTCGGCGGCCTCTCCAGGCGCACCTGCTCGCCATCAACGAGCGCCCGCGAAAACCCGCGCTGCTGTAAATCACGAAACAGCTCCCCATATTCACCTTTGAGCCCACGTACCACCGGGGCGAGAATTTGGAAGCGGGTACCGTGCGGATAGGTGAGTAACCGGTCGACAATTTGCTGGGGTGTTTGCGCAACGATTTCTTCGCCACATTTCGGACAGTGCTGGGTGCCGGCGCGCGCATACAGTAAGCGCAGGTAGTCGTAGACTTC